>CANPOS010000009.1 GCA_947575745.1 uncultured Clostridium sp. | reverse complement strand
TCAGAAGACTCTTCCTTAGCAGGAGGAGTAGTCTCTACATCAGAAGACTCTTCCTTAGCAGGAGGAGTAGTCTCTACATCAGAAGACTCTTCCTCAGCGGGAGGAGTAGCCTCTACATCAGAAGACTCTTCCTTAGCAGGAGGAGTAGCCTCTACATCAGAAGACTCTTCCTCAGCAGGAGGAGTAGCTTCTTCCTCAGAAGACTCTTCCTCAGACAGTGCATCCAAATTGGTAATCTGTTGACCTCCAGGATAGGGAAGCATTACCGTAAACTGATTGTCTACATCAACATCAGGGTTAAGAACAATTGCTGCAGTATTGGCTGTAGACTTATCTATCACAGAAGGGTCAGGAGCAATCCATGCACCAGAAATCTCTGTGATAGTAAAAGGAATATTTTTGATATCTGCATCTTCATTAACCTTAAATATAAAGGTCGTAAGAGGACCATCATTCAAGAGTTCACCAAAAGACTTAGACCATGCAGCAACAACTCCTTGAGAATTTATCGTTCCTGCTCCCATACCATCAGGCAATTCAGAACCGACATATGTCAATACAGAAGAGTCAAAGACAGGTTTGTAGGTAAGGACAGAATTTCTACCAGAAGAAGAGTCAAACTTAATGCTGACGGTGACTCTGATTTCGTCAGGATTTTCGCTTTCCTCTTGCTTCAAGTACAGCTTGAAGTTAAGTCCATATTGACTGGGCTCTATGTCCTCGTGTTCCAACACATTGTATATTGCTGTGGACGGATCGGTCAAGTAATTCTGACGCATTTCCTCAGAGAAATCATCAGTAAACTCAAAATCCGTCTCAATCAGATACATACCAGTGCTGTCAATGGTATAGTCTGCATTCGCCAGGACCTTATTCACTGTATAGGAGTAATTGACTCCATAGGGTAAAGCACCATCAGGAATGGAAAATTGCAATTTTCCATCCTTGTTGACGACCATATTCTTGTCAGTAATGACATAGAGAGGTGCCTTGTCAATAGTGATGGTAGCTTCCATGTCAGCAGGAGTTGCATATCCTTCAGGAACAATGAAGCTGACATGCGCAGTGCTACTGCCTGCGTTCGTCCTTGTGTTATTGGTATACACAGGAGTAACGTAGTCAGGAAGCCCTGTCACTTGGACAGTATACTCTGTGCCATCATAGACCGCCGTTATAGACTCAAACGACCAGCCTGTCGTGTCAATGACAATTGGCTTCGGAGTAGGAACAGATGGCGGATCTTCTTCCTCTGGAGGAGAAACTGGAGTTTCTTCTTCAGGAGGAATCTCTTCAGGTTGATCCGTTGGAGGGATGGGCGAGGGGTCAGGCGGAACGCTAGGAGAGTCGTCATCATCGTCATCATCATTGTCAGGAATAACGACGAGGACATTGTTAATGGATGCCTGAGGGGAACTCACTGTCAATGCAAAAGAATAGTTTTTGGTTTCACCAGTCAACTCGTTTTCAAGTAAAACTCTGAAGCCGACAAGGTTGAAATCCTTGCAGTTGACAAGAAGTTGAACCTTTCCAGGTTCCGTTTCAGATATTTGTTGGACACTGAGATATTTGCCAGAGGTTTTGTCACTGATGCTTATCCAAACATTCTTCCGAATGCAGAAACTAACATCAGTGACCAGCCAACCATCGCCAGTTACGGGGCAAGAAATTATGTAGTTCTTGCCTTTTTCCAGCTTGAGCTTCTGAGCTTCATCTGAAAAATCAACCTCAATAGCCCCATTGGAGCTTTCAGAGGTGGATTCAGAAGAAACGGCATACGCAATAGGCGTAAGCCCTTGCAACAGTAAACAAAGAGCCATTGCAAGCAGAGCGGTAGTTGCGAGTTTTGGGATTTTTCTCATGTTTTCCTCCAGTTCGCATTGTGTGTTGTAACTCAAAAAGATGAGCTACGGCCTACTATATATAAACAGTCACAATTATTATTGTGACTAAGTATATTTATTATAATATATATATCGCATTAGGTCAATATAAATAAAAGAGTAACTGTGAATCCTTATGTTCATTAATAAATAAAAAAGCATAAGTAGGCCAGTTAGCTACATACTATTTCAATTATTATATATAATGAACAATATAATAAAGTGATTAAAGATTGAACCCTTAACCACTTTTTTATTAAAAAAGTATTTGGTGGAGATGAGGAGAGTCGAACTCCTGTCCAATAACACTTCCATATAAACTTCTCCGAGTACAGTTTATTAATGGATATTCCCAAAAATTCAAGTCAATAAACAACCTTTGAATTTTTAGTAGTTTCTAAGTTACCAATTATTCCCGAAACGAAGAATAATTTTGTTTCCTACTAGATTGACACCTTATCTAAAAGAGTAGGCCTTTTAGTAAGACGTAGCCACTCTTAGGCAGCTAATGCTAATTCTCTATTATCAGCGTTTATTTTAGTTTTCGCCTTTTTTAGGTGGCCTGACGAATCCACCACTCGCTATTTATATTTCTATGTTACTGTCGAAACCAAATACATCCCCATGTAATAATTAATTATACATTAAATATATAAAATATGCAATACTTTTAAAACGATAAATATTGACAAATTAGTATAAAAAATGCTACAATAATTAATATAGACAAACATGACACGAGGTGAAGAAAATGTATAAAATAAGGGAGTATGATATTAAAGACAAAGAAAAAGTAATTGAATTATGGCTACAAATTTGCATAGAAGAACATGGATTTAATGAATGGGAAGAAGAACTAAAAGAATTAAATGATAATAGTTATGAAAAAATAGTAGTTGTAACTCATGAAAATGATATAGTAGGAACAATAGCATATAAAAACTTAAATGAAGAAATGGCAGAGCTAAAAAGAGTATATCTACATAAAGAGCATAGAGGCAAAGGACTTGCTAAACAAATGTTGGAAAATATGATAGAATATATAAAGAAAAATGAATATAGAAAGATTCTTGTAGAAACTTGGGAAAAATTTGAAAGTGGCAGAAGATTTTACGAGAAAAATGATTTTATATTAGAAAATATAGATGGAGAAGTATATAATTATGCTCTAAATCTATAACCGATATAAGGAGAATAAATTTGGAAGAAATAAATATATTAATGTCAGTTAATAAAAAATTCTTAAAAAATTCAGAAGAAATGATTTTCTCATTGCTATATTATAGCAGTAAGAAAATCAATTTATATTTAATGTACCAAGAAAAGGAATTAAATCAAACTGATATAGAAGGTTTAAGCAAATTTGTTGAAAATACGAGTAAAGGTAAATTGATACCTATTAAATTTGATACAACAAAACTTAAGGGAGTGAGGGTAACAGGAGAAGATGGGTATTTTTTTAGCATAGAAACATATAGTAGGCTATTTTGCGCATTTTATTTACCAAAAAGTGTAGATAGAATATTATATTTAGATGTGGATATGATATGCACAGGAGATATTAGTGAATTATATGACATTTCGCTAGAAGGAAAAATATGGGCAGGAGCAGAAGATAAAGACATTGAAGAAAAAGATTTAATAAGATTAGGATTACCAAAAGAGTATAAATATGTAAATGCTGGTGTAGCATTAATAAATGTAAAAAAGCTAAGAAATAATTATTTAGAACAAGATATATTAACTCCAATAATAGAAAATCATAAAGAGTGGATATACTTAGATCAAGACTTTATAAATAAAGTATTTGCAGGAGATATAAAAATAATAGAAGAAAAGTATAATCTTTTGGCAAAAAGCAAAAGTTATAGAGAACTTAAAGAAAAACCACTTATAGTACACTATGCAGGAAGTGTTAAGCCATGGGATAATGATGTGTCAAGATTTGATATAGAATATATAGAACCATACTATGAAATATTAGAATTAGAAGGAAAAAAAGAAAAGCTAAATAAACTTCAGGAAGAACACAGAAAATATGGATATAACAATAAAAAATAAAGTTTTTGTGAAAAAATATTGACAAAAGTTTATAAAAAGGGTAAAATAATATACATGTTAAAAGTGCAATACAAATCTGGTGGATGTAGTTGCTGAAGTTGTTCGAGCAAAGCGAGTTACAACGTCAGTATGTGAAGACATTTTGCAAAATTCAAACAATGGTGGATGTAGCGTAGTTGGTTAACGCGCCAGTTTGTGGCACTGGAGACCGTGGGTTCGAGTCCCATCTTCCACCCCATATATTTATATTGGGCTGTAGTTGCTGAGGTTGGTCGAGCAAAGCAAGTTACAACGTCAGTATGCGAAAAAAGTGGCACCAACTAAAATAATATTGGGCTGTAGCCAAGCGGTAAGGCACCAGACTTTGACTCTGGCATGCGCTAGTTCGAATCTAGCCAGCCCAGCCAAATAAAAAAGAGTATCAAGCACTTTTAACATTTTGATACTCTTTTTTTTTTACTTATTGAAACTTGTTTTTTATGTAAATTAATAATATAATATTCAAATATGGCATTTGCCTTTATAGATAGAATTTTTTTGCTTTCTTGATGTATATCAGTTTATATAGTAAGACATGACCTTGATAATTTAAGGAGGAAAAATGAAGAAGGAAAATATCTAAACATTTCTATACATATGTCCATTTGTATAATCTTGCCCCTCAAGACGAGAGCCAGCTTTTACTGTAGATATAATATTATTTATTTCCTCAATATTTTCATCTAAAATATTAATTCTTGCATAATCAATATTTAAATCATTAGGATTAATAGAAATTATCTTTGAGTTATAAATATTGGTTACTGTTTGAAAGTTATCAGGAATAACCCTAAACAAAAATCCCATTCTATCTTTTAAATAATATTTTTTATTCTCTCTGCACTTTGCATCACAAGTAGGATAGCAAAGATTAGAATGCCCAAGCAAACAATATCTACTACTCATAACTTTTAATCTACCATAAACAATAAGTTCTTTATCAATATTTGAAGATATGTTTTGAATATCGGATTTATTAAGCTCAGGAGATAGAGTAACAGTATCAACACCAATTCTTGAAAGTTCATAAGCTGAATAATTATTAAAGGTATTTAGGGTATAATTAGCAATAAAATCATATTTTTTATATTCAGGTTCTTTCATTTTAATTATGCTACTAAGATTTGAAAAGACAAATCCAGATATGTTAAATTCAGCTAATGCTGAATTTATTGTGTTCCATATTAAATTATAGTAATTAGAAGTAAGTATAGTAGGAATATAAATATATGTATCAAATTTAGTATTTATGGCACTAATGCAATCTTTGTATCCACTATGTTCAAAAAATTTCAAAGGAATATATACTCTATCTACATCTTCAAGTTTAGAATAGTCAAAAGAGGTATTCATATCCATTAAACATAGAGAAGTTTTAAAAGGAATATGCTTTTTGTCCTTAAAATCTCTAGTTTTAACTTTTACTGGAACTCTAGTAAACTTAAGACAAACCAATTCTTCAAGCTTTTTTAAGGCATATCTTCTTAAAGCATTTATTTCACTGATTTTTGGAATATATAGTCCTTCATCTAAATCTACTTCAATTTTACTAAACTCAAAAGGAGTATCAGTAGTTTTAGAAAATTGAGTAATAATTTTTTCTTTAGTAATAGGCTGATTAATTGAAGCAGTAGGTATAATATCTGAAGTTAATGTAATACTTACATTTTTATAATGCTCATATTCTCTATCAGGTTTTATAAAAACACTTATAGGTTTATCTTTTTTAATAGAAATCTTACAATTTAATTTTACCTTCCTTATTTCCTTTCCGGAAAAAGTAAGTTCTGCTTCATCAGAAAGAGTTTTACTACCAATTTTAAAAATCTTATCTCCAGGAGCGATATTACCCTTCATCCTTCCGAATAGTTATAACCTCATTATCACAAGCAAAAGGTATATTATGATTTTGGAACATAAGCTCAGAAATTCTGTACTTAGTAGGTTCATTTTCAAAAGTAACAAAATCACCAATAGCAATTTTGTCATTTAAATTTAAAGTTACATGTCCCTTTTTATCATTATAATTTGCAACATTTCCAATGTATATTCCCATATTATTTTGTTTTTCTTTAAAAACTAAATTTAAGTTAGGTTCTTTATCTAAATGTCCTGTTGAAAAGTTACCTCTATTAAATACTTGTAATAAATCTTTTCTATCTTTTTCATTTATTTCATAAGGGTTTGAAGAAAAATATAAATCAATATATTTTCTATAAATTCTAGTAACAGTCGCAACATATTCAGGAGATTTTAACCTTCCTTCAATTTTGAAAGATTTGACACCAGCTTCAATTAAAGCTGGAAGAAAATCTAAACCACATAAATCACGAGGGCTTAACAGATAACCCTTATCAACAACTTTATTATTTTGAAGTAATTGATAAGGAAGACGACAAGCCTGTGCACATTTACCACGATTAGCAGAACGCCCACCAATCATGCTAGAAAGTAGACATTGTCCAGAATAACTAATACAAAGAGCGCCATGCACAAAAGTCTCAATTTCTATATCAGAATTTCTACAAATATATTCAATTTCAGAAATAGAAAGCTCTCTTGCAAGAACAACCCTTTTTATACCCATACGTTCTAAAGCTTTTACACCTCTAATATTATGTATTGTCATTTGAGTACTTGCATGAATAGGAAGCTTAGGAAAAGAGCTAATAAGAGTAACAGCAAGCCCTAAATCTTGGACAATAATAGCATCAATTCCATATTCATATGCTTTTTCAGCAATAGAAAGAGCATCAGGGAACTCGCTATTTTTAATTAGAGTGTTTAAAGCTAAGTGTACCTTTACATTACGAATATGAGCATAATCAATAACCTCTTTTAATTCTTCTAGAGAGAAATTATCAGCACTAGCACGAGCACTAAAAGAAGAAGCACCAATATATACTGCATCTGCACCATTTTGTACAGCAGCTTTTACACATTCAAAATCACCAGCAGGTGATAAAAGTTCAATAGTATTTTTCAATTAAATAACCTCTATTAATAAATTTACAAATATATTGTATCATAAATTAATAAAAAATCATAGTATATTGTAGAAACTTTTAAAAAGCTTAAAACCTTAAATAAAGGAGGAAAAGTTATGCCAGAAGAACAAAGAAATTGTCAAGACCAAAGAAACTGCGGATGTGGCTGTGGAAATAATTTACTTGGTGGATTATTTGGAGGCTGTGGCTGTGGTGGTAATAGTGAAATATTATTCTTCATAATAGTATTCTTATTATTATTTACAAACTTTGGTTGCGGAAACAACTGTGGTTGTGGTTGTAACAACTAGTACTTAGAAACAAAGAAGGGCGAAGTATGCTTTTTAGAGATACTTCGTCCTTCTTTACTTCTTGTGACCTACCTAGGTCACTTAAAAAGGAGTTGGTCTTCCTCAGCCAAATCTGAAATATCCACCTCTGTATCGGAATAAATAAATCCGATCTTGTAAGATTTAAAAGTACTTCCAACAGTAGAAAAGACAAGAATAGGCTCAGAATATAGTTTTACGATTGTGACCATATCAGGATTCAAGGAATCCATGTTTTGAAACCGATAGTGTACTGTCACTTTGGACGGAACATAGTCGATTTCTTCCGCTGTTGCAACCCACCAACTTTTGTCAGTAAGGACATATAAACAGTCTACTCTTTGAGGTACCATTTGTTGAAAATTCTCCTTTCCTTTTTCCAACACTTATAGCTAGTGTTGTCCACTATACACAAATTGGCAAAATCACCAATTTACGACATTATATCACAAGTTTCGATAAAAAGATATAGTAAAATTAAAGATAATGTATTTATATAATAAAAACTTTGAAGAGTAAAAAAACGAAAAATGATGAAGGGATACTCCATCATTCTTCGTTTTGCTTTTTAGCCCATTAATGACTTAGAGAAGATGATAAGATCAGATTTTTGCATGGCTGAAAGGTCGATAAGCATTTTCTTATCAACATGTACAATCCGAAAAGAATTCCCTTCTCCCAGTAAAACTATGAAAGCGGGAGAAAAGATTTCAGTAACAGAAAGGACATTTTGATTTAAGGTATCCTTTTCAGAAAATGTGCTTAGGATTTGAACAGAGACATCATCAGTGTCCAATCCTGAAATTGTTGCTGTCCACCAGGATTTGTCCTTGGCGACATAGAAGCAATCTGCCTTTGCCATTTACCAAGATTCTCCTTTCATTCTCCAACACTTATAACAAGTGTTGGGCACAATACCTCAATTGGCGGAATTACCAATTTAAATAATATTATATCACGAATCCTACCAAAAAGATATAGCAAAATTAGAGATAATGTGATATATTCTAAATAATAGATTTATCAAAGGAGAACTTTTAGTAAATGGAAGAGGTAAAATGGACTAAAGAACAACAACTTGCAATAAATGAAAAAGGACAAAATATACTTGTTGCAGCAGCAGCCGGAAGTGGTAAAACAGCAGTACTTGTTGAAAGAATAATAAATAAAATAATAAAAGAAAAAATAGATATAGATAAAATATTAGTAGTTACTTTTACAAAAGCTGCAGCTTCAGAAATGAGGGGAAGAATACTAGATGCAATATATAAAGAAATAGAAAAAGATGCAAAAAATACGCATCTGCAAAAACAAATAACACTTCTTTCAAAAGCAAGCATTTGTACAATTGATTCATTTTGCTTAGATGTAGTAAAAAACAACTTTTTTGAAATAGGTATATCTCCAAATCTAAAGATAGCAGAAAGTACAGAAATAGAAATATTAAAGCAAGAAATATTAGAAGAGTTATTTGAAGAAAAATACGAAAACGAAGAAAAAGAGTTCCTAGATTTAATAGAAACATATACAAGTTATAGAGGCGACGAACCACTAAAAGATGTAATATTAGAAATATATAAATTTATCCAAAGTACACCATTTCCAGAAAAATGGATAAAAGAAAAAACGGAAATGTTTAATCTAAAAGAAACAAGTTTTGAACAGACTATATGGGGCAAGATATTATTTGAAAAAGTAAAAAATGAGCTAGAAGATGGAATACTAAAATTGCAAAATGAATTGAATAAATTACAATATGAACCAGATGCTGAAAAATTTGTAGTTACTTTATCAGAGGATATAAGAAAGATAAAAGGAGTATACGAAAAAGGAACTTGGAACGAAGTATATATAGGGATAAACTCCTTAGCATTAGATAGATTTCCAGTTGATAAAAAAGTAGCAGATGAGATAAAAAACAGAATAAAACAAGTAAGAAATAAAGTAAAAGAAGATATAAAAAAAATAAACCAAAATATAATGCTATACAATTCAGAAGAAGCAAATGATGATATAAAAGAAATGTATGGAATTTTAAGTAAAATACAAAATTTAGTATTAGAATTTTCAGAAAAATTTACAAAAGCAAAACAAGATAGAAATATAATGGACTTTAATGATATTGAACATTTTGCATTACAAATACTTAGCAAAGAAGGATCAGCAAACAAATATAAAGAAAAATATGAAGAAATATTAATAGATGAATATCAAGACAGCAACTTAGTGCAAGAATATATTTTAAATACAATTTCAAGGCAAAATAATATATTTATGGTAGGAGATGTAAAACAAAGTATCTATAAATTCAGAGGAGCAAGACCAGAATTATTTTTAGGAAAATATGAAAGTTATAAACTAAAAGAGAAAATAGAAGAGGGAGAGCATTTAAAAATACAGCTCTTCAAAAACTTTAGAAGTAGAGAAAATGTATTAAAACTAACAAACGTTGTATTTAATAACATAATGAGTAAAGAATTAGGAGATATAGACTATACAGAAGAAGAATATTTAAACTTAGGAGCGAATTATCAGAATAAAGATAATTTAGAAGCAGAACTTGATATAATAGATTTAAAAGAACAAGAGGAAAGCATATACAAAGGAGAAAATGAAGAAAAAGAAGAATTAGAAAGAGTAGAAGATATTCTATTAGAGGCAAAGTTTGTCGCAAGAAGAATAAAAGAATTAATAGATAACGGATATATGGTATCTAATAAGGACAAGACATTAAGAAGAGTTAAATATAAAGATATAGCAATTCTTCTTCGTTCTACTCAAAGTTTAGCACCTATATATGAGCAAGAAATATCAAAATTAAATATACCAGTATTTTGCGATACTAGTGTTCGGATATTTGGATTCTGTCGAAATACAAGTAATAATGAGCCTATTAAAAATTATAGATAATCCAATAAATGATATAGCTCTTGTTACAGTTTTAAGATCTATGATAGGTGGATTTGACGATAATGAATTAATCAAAATAAGACTAGAAAATAGAAATTTTAATTTTTATAAAGCAATGTGTGAATATATAAAAATAGAAACAGTAGATGTAAACTTAAAAAATAAGGTAAAAGAATTTTTAGAAAAAATAGAAGAATTTAGAAGATATAAAGAATACATGCCACTTAATGAATTTATATGGAAGATATATTTAGATACAGGATATTATAATTATGTAAGTTTAATGCCAAATGGAGCTTTGAGAGTTGCAAACTTAAAAATATTATTTGAGAAAGCTAAGCAATATGAACAAACAAGTTTTAAAGGGTTATATAACTTTATAAGTTTTATAGATAAGCTAAAATTAAGTAATAAGGACATGACAGGAGCAAAGTTAATAGGAGAAAATGAAGATGTGGTTAGAATAATGAGTATTCATAAAAGTAAGGGACTAGAATTTCCTGTTGTATTTTTAAGCGGGACAGGTAAGAAGTTTAACATGCAGGACTTAAACTCAAATCTTGTATTACTACATCAAGATATAGGAATTGGACCTAAGTATATAAATTATAAAAAAGGAATAACATATAGCACTCTTGCAAGAGATGCTATAAAATATAAATCAAAAATTGAAATGCTTTCAGAAGAAATGAGAATACTTTATGTTGCATTAACAAGAGCAAAGGAAAAGCTAATAATAACAGGAATAGAAAAAGATTATAAAAAGAGTATAGACAAAAAAGAGGAAATATTAAATACGTATCAAAGTATATCAGAAAAAAATATAATAAACAAAAATATTACTAGTAAATATTTAAGCTATTTAGATTGGCTGGAACTTGTTAGCTTAAATTCTAAGACAAAATTAGATAATACGTTAATAATTAATGTATATAAAAAGGAAGATTTGTTAAAAACAGTATCTAAAGAAAAGAAAGAAAAAGAAACTGATTTAAAAGAAAAATTAGAGAAGATAGAAATAAAAGAAAATAAAACTTTGAAAAAAAAGCTAAATTGGGAATATGAATATAAAAGTAGTAATAATATATTAACAAAAAGTTCTGTTAGTAAAATAAAGACTATGAAATTAGATTTAGAAGAAGAGGAAAGTATAGAATACAATAAACCAGAGTTTTTAGAAGAAAAAGAAATAACAGCTACTGAGAAAGGAACATTAATACATTTAATTTTGCAAAAGCTAGATGAAAAAATAGTATATGACAAATCCAAGTTATCAGAGCTTTTAGAGAATTTAAAAGGAAAAAATATAATAAGTAATAAAGAAATGCTTGCAGTAAATCAAGATAAGATATATAATTTTACTAGGACAAAAATATGGGAGGAGTTAAAAAGAGCAAAAGTAATTGAACGAGAAAAACCCTTCTATATAAATATACCTGCAAAAGAGATATATAACGAGGACATCGAGGAGAATATTTTAGTACAAGGTATTATAGATTTGTATTATATAACAAATGATAATAAGCTTGTATTAGTGGACTATAAGACAGATAGAGTACAGGAGGAAGCAGAACTAATAAAAAAATATAGGACACAATTAGATATATATAAAAGGGCTCTCGAGAAGTCATTAAATCTTAAGGTAAATAAAATACTAATATATTCAACATATTTAAACAAAGAAATAAAATTATAGAGGAGGAAAACAAATGAAGTTAAAAGAAAAACTAAAAAGAGAAAATGGAGGAACATGGCTAAGTGCAATTCTAATAACAATAATAGTAATATTAGTAGTAATTGTATTAGCTTCAGTAATTCACCTTGCAGGAACTTCATTGAAAACATATCAAGACGTAAGTAAAAAAGATACAGAGCAAGAAGTTTTAACAATGCTTGATAAAGACTAGGAGTAAAATGATTGTAGAAGTAATAATAAACAGTAATGTGAAAGACTTAAATAGAATATTTGACTATAATGTACCAGCAAAGTTTGTTGGTACTATTCATATTGGAAGTAAAGTCTTAGTGCCTTTTGGTACTATGAAAAGAGCTCAAGAAGGTTTTGTAATAGGAATAAAAGATACATCAGAGTATAAGATAAAAGATGTATTAAATGTGGAGAGACGGAGGATTAACAGAAGAAAGAATAACTTTAGCAAAACTTATGGCATATAAATATTTTTGTAATATATCAGATTGTATAAAACTTATGCTTCCACCAGGTACTACATCAAAAAATGTAGAAAATAGGATAAAAGATAAATCAGCAAGGTTTGTATATCTTATCAAAGAAAAGGACGAGATTGAAGAGGATATAGAAAAAAAGATACTAAAATCAGATAAGCAAATAAGAACACTAAATTTTCTAATGCAAAATGACGAAGTGCTTGTTACAGAACTAATAGATTTTGCAGAAAGTAGCTCATCAGTAATAAAAACCTTGCAAAAAAATGGATATGTAGAGATAGTAGAAAAGGAAATAAATAGAAATCCATTTAGAAATAAAAATCTAAAACCAACAAAAAATCTAGAACTTACAAAAGAACAACAAAAAGCAATGAATAAAATAGAAGGAGCAATAGTAGATAGAGAGTTTGGAGAGTTTTTAATACATGGTGTAACAGGCTCACGGCAAAACAGAAATATACTTGCAATTGATTGGAAAAGTGTTAGAAAAAGGAAAAACAGCAATAGTACTTGTTCCAGAAATTTCACTTACACCTCAAATGGTAGATAGGTTTATTGCTAGATTTGGAGAAGATAAAATTGCACTATTACATAGTAAATTATCAGTAGGAGAAAGATATGACGAGTGGAAAAGAATAGAAAGAGAAGAAACAAAAATCGTAATAGGTGCTAGATCTGCCATATTTGCACCAGTAAAGGATTTAGGAATAATAATAATAGACGAGGAACATGATACATCATATAAATCAGACATGACACCAAAATATAATGCTAAAGAGATAGCTCTTTATCTTGCAAAACAAAGTAAAATTCCATTAGTACTAGGTTCAGCAACGCCTAATATAGAAACTTACTATAACCTAGAAAAAACAAATAACTTAATAACATTAAAAAATAGAGCTAATAATTCTAAATTGCCAAATGTAGAACTTATAGACATGAAGAAGGAATTAGCAATTGGAAACAAATCAATGCTAAGTAATAGACTTTATGAAATGATAGCAGATAATATAAAGAATAAAAAGCAAACTATATTATTTTTAAATAGGAGAGGATATTCTACTTTTGTAATGTGTAGAGATTGTGGTTATGTTGCAACATGTGATAAATGTAATATAACACTTACATATCATATAAAACAAGATAAATTAAAATGTCATTATTGTGGAGAAGAAAAACAGAATCTAAAGGAGTGTCCAGAGTGCAAAGGGCATAATATCAGATATTTCGGAACAGGAACACAAAAGCTAGAAGTACAGATAAATCAAATGTTTCCAAATGCAAAAACAATAAGGATGGATATAGATACAGTAACTAAAAAGAACTCGTATGAAGATATATTAAATAAATTTAAAGATGAAAATATAGATATATTAATTGGAACACAAATGGTAGTTAAAGGACACCATTTTCCAAATGTTACATTAGTTCGGAGTAATAGCAGCAGATAGCAGTATGTATATGTCTGATTTTAGAAGTAACGAAAGAACTTTTCAATTATTAACACAAGTAGCAGGAAGAGCTGGTAGAGAAGGATTAGAAGGAAATGTAATAATACAAACTTATAATCCTGAAAGCTTTCCAATAGAATGTGCAAGAGAACAGGATTATCTAAAATTTTATAATCAAGAAATTATGTTAAGAAATGCCTTGAAATATCCGCCATTTTGCGATATAATAAAGGTCGAAGTTAGTGATATAAATGAAGAAGTGGCAAAAAAAGCAATAACTTCAATATATGAAAAATTATTAAAATATAACAAAAAAAATATGTCTATTTATGCTCCAATGCCTTCGCCAATAAGTAAAATAAAAAATAGATATAGATTTAGAGTTATAATCAAGTGTAGACTTGGAAATACTGTTATTGGGCAAATTAACGAAGTAGTTAATTCTATAAAGACAAATTCTAATACAAGGATTAGTGTCGATATTAATCCAAACAATATGAACTAGAATATATTTGAGATGATTATATATAATTTTTCTTGCGTCCCCACTTAAGAAAATGTATTTCGCTTTGCTCAAACATTTTCTAAAGAGGTCCCCCAACGTTTATCGAAAAATTACATATAATCAATCTCAAATATAGCTAAAATAATATAATTTATGGAATAGGAGGAAGACATGGCAATACGTAATATTAGAACAGAAAATGACGAAATATTAGGAAAAAAATCAAAAGAAGTAGAAGTAATAGACGAAAAAGTAAAAGAATTAATAAAAGATATGATAGACACTATGCATAAATTCGATGGCGTTGGACTTGCTGCTGTACAAGTAGGAGTTTTAAAAAGAATAGTAGTAATTGATTTGTATGACGAAAAGCCAATACTAAAACTAATAAATCCAGTAATTGTGAAAACAAAAGGAGAACAAGAAGTAGAAGAAGGGTGTTTAAGTTTTCCAAATAAATATGTAAAAGTAAAAAGACCAGCAGAAGTTACTGTTGAAGCGTTAGACGAAAATGGAAAGCAAATAAAAGTTACAGGAACAGAACTTCTAGCACAAGCATTATCACATGAAATAGACCATTTAAATGGAATAGTACTAACAGATGTAATGATACCAGGTTCTATGGAATATGTTGAACCTGAAAGTATTAAAACAAGGAAAAAGGACAAGAAGAAAAAATAGGAGGAAATATGCCTAGAATAATATTTATGGGAACACCAGATTTTGCAGAAATTTCACTTGAAACTTTGTATAATGCAAATTTTGAAATAGTTCGGAGTCGTGACAAATCCAGATAAACAAAAAGGAAGAGGTATGAAATTTGTTGAATCTGATGTAAAAAAATTTGCGCTAGAAAAGAACATACCAGTGTATCAACCTGAAAAGATAAGAAATAATGAAGAGTTTATAAATACAATAAAAGACTTAAATCTAGATATAATATGTGTTGTAGCTTATGGAAGAATATTACCAAAAGAAATATTAGATATACCTAAAAAAGGTTGTATAAATTTACATGCATCACTCCTTCCAAAATATAGAGGAGCAGCACCAATACAATGGGCTATACTAAATGGGGACAAGGAAACAGGTGTTAGCACAATGTATATGAATGAAAAGATGGATGAGGGAGATATTATATTAAGTAAAAAAGTAGAAATAGGAGAATATGAAACAACTGGCGAACTTTGGAATAGATTAGCAGTAATTGGAGCTAACTTATTAGTAAAAACAGTTAATCAAATAGAAGAAGGAATAGCACCTAGAACAAAACAAGGAGATAATTTTACAGTAGCTCCAATGTTAGATAAAAGTATGGCAAGAATTGATTTTTCTAAAGGCATGGAAGAAGTAAAAAATTTAATACGTGGCTTAAATCCAATAATGGGAGCTTACGCTATGTATAATGGTAAAAAAATAAAGTTCTGGAAAGCAGAGATTTTAAGTAATGAGAAAGCAAGTAATATTTTGGAAAAGAATATTACAGAAGGTATTAAAGCTCGGAACTATAATTATAGCTAATAGTAAATTAGGATTATATGTAAAAGCAAAAGAGGGAGTACTTAATATACTAGAAGTACAAGGAGAAAATGCTAAAAGAATGGAAGCGAAAGTTTTCTTAGTAGGAAACATGTTAACTGAGCGGAGAAAAATTTGAATAGAATACAAAAAAATTCTCAGTTAAACTGAGGATTTTTTTGTTGTTTAATAATATTTAAAATTCTCCAAAAATTTTTGTAAAAAAATACATTTTTTTGTTTACTTTTAGCAAAAGTTAATATACAATATAAAAAGAAATACTAAAGAGATTATAAGGAGGGCTTTTGCTCATGAAAATTTTAATGCTTACATGGGAATATCCACCAAGGATAGTAGGCGGAATATCAAGGGTTGTATATGATTTATCAGGAAGACTAATTAAAGATCGGTCACGAAGTAACGGTTATAACATATAGAGAAGGAAATGCACCATACTTTGAAATAGACAAAGGTGTAAAAGTATATAGAGTAGATAATTATATGATAAGCCCAAATAATTTTATAGATTGGGTAATGCAACTAAACTTTAATATGTTAGCAAAAGCAGGAGAAATCATATCAAAAGATGGAAAATTTGATATAATACATGCACATGATTGGCTAGTTGCATATTCTGCAAAAGCATTAAAAGATGCATATGATATACCTATGTGTGCAACTATGCATGCAAGCGAAAGCGGAAGAAATAGCGGAATACATGATCAAACACAAAAATATATAAACGATACAGAATGGATGTTAACGTATGAAGCAACAGAAGTTATAGTAAATAGCAATTATATGAAACGTGAAATGCAAAGGCTTTTTGGGCTTCCTTTTGAAAAGATAAGTGTAATACCAAATGGTATTAATATGAATATGTATAGTGGAATAGAAAAGGATTATGATTTTAGAAGAAGATTTGCATCAGATAATGAAAAAATAATAATGTGTGCAGGAAGATTAGTATATGAAAAGGGATTCCAGCATCTAATAGCAGCAGCACCTAAAATTTTATCAGGATATAATGATAGTAAATTTATAGTTGCAGGTAAAGGCGGAATGATGGATGAATTAAAATCACAAGTAAATTATTTAGGAATAAATAATAAAGTGTATTTTACAGGACAATTAAGCTATAAAGAATTATGCAAAATGTATAAGATAGCAGATGTTGCAGTATTCCCAAGTACATATGAACCTTTTGGAATGGTAGCGATTGAAGCAATGTATGCTGGAGTACCAACAGTTGTATCAGATATAGGTGGATTAAATGAAATAGTTGAACATGGAGTAGATGGAATGAAAAGCTATGCAGGAAATGCAAATTCAATAGCGGACTCAGTTTTATCATTACTTTATGATCACCAGTTAGCAGATAATGTATCAAAAAATGCAAAAATAAAAGTAAAAAATTTATATAATTGGAATAAAATTGCGCAAGATACACACTTTATATATCAGAAGGCAATATGTCAGACAATGGCAGAAAGACAAAAGAATCAAATTGCTCAAGAAAATGTAAGAAAAGCAAAGAAAAAAGAAAAAGGAACATTGATTGCGTTTAGAGGAAGACAAGCTCTTGCCTAAATTTTAAAAATAATCAGCATATTGCGTCGTTATTTTAAAGTAGAAAATCCTCAACGTGCAAAAAGCACGCCTTCAGTATTTCTACTTTAAAATGCCTAGCACTATACTAATTCTTTTTAAAATTGGATTTATACATTAGGAAGGAAAGATAAAAAATGAACGTATATGATACTGTAAATAAACTCGCCAAAGAATTAAAAGAATCACCAGAATATACAAACTATAAAAATATAAAAGTAGAAATAGCAAATAATCCAGAATTAAAAGAAAAAATGAAGAAGTTTGAAAACCTAAGATACGAAGCACAACTTGAAGGATTAAAAGGAGAAAATCAAGAAAAAACAAAATTAGAAGAAATGCAAAAACTATATGCTGAACTAATCCAAGATGATACAGCAAAAAAATATTTTGATTATGAATTGAAATTTAATGTATTACTTGCCGATGTAAATAAAATTATCGCAGAATCAGTAAAAGATGTACTATAATATGTAGCAACATAAGCCCCAGTATAACTGGGGTATAATAATTTCAAAAGAGTTTTAATCCTAAAATAGGAAGGGATGAATTGTAAAAATGAGCAAGAAATGGCAATATAATGAAAACAATAAGGAAAAGGCAATAGAGATTTCAAAAGAATTTAATATAAATTTATTAGTTGCTCAAATTATAGCTAATAAGAAATTAAGCAATGAAAAAATCAAGATATTCTTAGAACCAACAAGACATAACTTTTATAATCCATTTTTATTACCAGACATGGAAAAAGCAGTAGAAAGAATTTTAAAAGCAATTGAAAATAAAGAAGAAGTATTAATCTATGGAGACTACGACGTAGATGGAATAACAAGCACAACGGTTTTAATGAACTTCCTTGAAGAAAGAGGCCTAAAACTTAAGTATTACATACCAAATAGATTAAAAGAAGGATATGGCTTGAATAAAGAAGCCATAAAACAGATAGTTGATAAAAAAATAGATTTAATGATAACAGTAGATTGTCGGAATATCTGGTATAGAAGAAACAGAATATGCAAATAGCCTAGGAATAGATATAATAATAACAGACCATCATGAGCCATTAGAGGTATTACCAAATGCCATAGCTGTAATAGATCCTAAAATTGAAGATAGCAAATACCCATTTAATCAACTAGCAGGAGTAGGAGTTGTTTTTAAATTAATTCAGGCATTATCTATAAAACTTAATTTAGATGAAAAAGAATATTTAAAATATTTAGACTTAGTTTGTCTTGGAACAATATCTGATATAGTTCCATTAGTAGATGAAAATAGAGTAATTGCAAAATTAGGCTTAAAATTAATAGAGACACATAGAAATATGGGCTTAAAATCACTAATTATATCATCAGGATATAAGGTGATTAACTCAAACACAATATCATTTGGAATAGCACCTAGAGTTAATGCATGTGGAAGAATGGGATTTGCAGATAATGCATTGAAGCTTTTTGTAACAAAAGATATAAAAGAAATTCAAGAGCTTACTCAAACCCTTAATGATTATAATAGAGAAAGGCAAGAAACTGAAAAAAGAATTTTTGAAGAGGCTATAAAAGAAATAGAAGAAAATAATGAAACCAATAATGAAGTAATAGTATTATCAAAAGAAAATTGGCATCATGGAGTAATTGGTATTGTTTCTTCAAAAATTACAGATATGTACTTAAAGCCAAGTATACTTTTATGTGAAGAAGAAGGAATTTGTAAAGGTTCAGGAAGGAGTATACAAGGATTAGATTTGCATGATGCACTTTGCAAAGCAAGTGAAAATTTGGAAAAATATGGCGGACATGCTATGGCAGTCGGCTTAAGCCTAAAAAAAGAAAACTTAACTTCTTTTAAAAATGACATAAATGAATATGTTAAAAGTTTAAACTTAGGAGAAACTGAACAAGTAATAGAAATAGATATGGAAGTAATGTTAAAGGATTTAAATTTAGAAACAGTAAAAGAGCTAAATAAATTAGAACCATTTGGAGAAGCAAATAGATTACCTAATTTTATAATAAAAAACTTAAAAATAGATTCAATAAGAGCACTAACAGAAGGAAAACATCTAAAATTAACTTTAAAAGACGAAAAATCAAAAATAGATGCTATTGGATTTAATTTAGGAGAACTTACAAATGAATATAAATTAAATGATAAGGTTGACATTGTAGGTAATCTTGAGATAAACTCATATAATGGAATAGAAAGTATTCAAATAAACTTAAAAGATATAAAAAAATCCTTGTAGAGGAGGAAATAATTAATGACAGAGGAAAAAGAGCTAACTGTATATGACATAATAAATACATTAAAAAAGAAAAGGAAAAAAGTTAATGTAAAACTAATACTAAAAGCATATCAATATGCAAAAGGACATCATGGGGAGCAAAAAAGACTTTCAGGAGAAGAATATATTATACACCCACTTAATGTTGCTAATATTTTATCTCAAATAGAATTAGATGATGAAACTATTTGTGCAGCTCTTTTACATGATGTTGTTGAAGATACAGAAGTTACAAAAGATGATATTACTAGAGAATTTGGAGAAGAAATAGCAAATATTGTAGATGGTGTAACAAAATTAGGAAAACTTCAATATACAACTAGAGAAGAACAACAAGTAGAAAACTATCGTAAAATGTTTCTAGCAATGGGAAAAGACATTAGAGTTATACTTATTAAACTTGCAGATAGATTGCACAATATGAGAACATTAAAATACTTAAAAAGAGAAAGACAAATTGCGAATTCTCAAGAAACAATGGACTTATATGCGCCACTTGCCAATAGACTAGGTATGTATTCTTTAAAATGGGAATTAGAAGACTTGGCATTTAAATATCTTGAACCAGAAGAATATAGAGAAATTGTAGAAGGATTAGATGAAAAAAGAGAAGAAAGAATAGCATTTATAAATAAAATACAAGAACAAATAAAAAATGAGTTAAAACTACAAAGAATTGATGCGCAAATAACTGGTAGAGCTAAACATATTTATAGTATATACAGAAAAATGCAAAGAGATAATATAACATTAGATCAAGTTTATGATTTACTTGCTTTAAGAATAATAGTAAACTCTGTAAAAGATTGTTATGCAGCACTTGGAGTTGTTCATGATTTATATAACCCAATGCCAGGAAGATTTAAAGATTATATAGCACTTCCAAAAGCTAACATGTATCAATCCTTACATACAACATTAATAGGACCAAAAGGAACTCCTTTTGAAGTGCAACTTCGTACTTGGGATATGCATAGAATAGCAGAATTTGGAATTGCTGCACACTGGGCATATAAAGAAGCTAATAAGACAAAGAAAACAACAGTTAAAGTAGAAGAAGATAAACTATCATGGCTTAGAGAATCATTAGAGTGGCAAAAAGACATGCAGGATCCTCAAGAATTTTTGAATACTTTAAAAACAGAATTGTTTGAAGACGAAGTATATGTATTTACAAGAAATGGAGATATAAAGGTTCTTCCAACAGGTTCAACAACAATAGATTTTGCTTATAATATTCACACAGAAATTGGGCATAAGATGACAGGAGCAAAGATAAATGGAAAAATGATGCCTATTATTACTAAACTAAATAATGGTGATATTGTAGAAATAATAACAACAGATAATCCAAAAGGACCAAGTAGAGACTGGCTTAAATTTGTACAAAGCTCTTCTGCAAGAAATAAAATTCAGCAATGGTTTAAAAAGGAAGAAAGAGAAGAAAACATTGAAAAAGGCAAAGAATCAATACAAAGAGAAATTAAAAGAATAGGAATGACAGAAGCAGAATTGTTTAAACCAGAATATATTAATGCTACATTAGAAAGATATAAATTTGCAAATATTAATGATATGTATTCTTCTGTAGGATTTGGAGCAATTACAGCTGGAAAAATTATATCAAAATTCTTGTATGAATATAGAAAAGACCATGAAGAAGAAAACATTGAAGAAAAAATAGAAGAACTCGCAAATAAAAAGAAGACACCTGTAAAAAATGCGAAATCAGGTGTAATTGTGAAAGGAATTGATAATTGCTTAGTTAAATTTTCTAAATGCTGTAATCCTGTACCAGGTGACGAAATAATAGGATATATTACAAGAGGTAGGGGTGTATCAATCCATAGGAAAGATTGTATAAATATAAAAGATTTATTCCAAGAAGAGGAAAGAATAATTGATGTAGAATGGACAGATACTGAAAAAGTATCATATAAAGTAGATATAGAAATTCATTCTAATGATAGAGATGGACTAGTTGCAGATATTGCAAAAGAAATAAATAAATCAAAAGCAACAATGCCTTTGATAAATTCAAGAATAAAAGAAGAACGAATTGTAGAAACACAATTAACACTAGAAGTAGAAAATCTTGATGAATTAAATAAGATATTAAAAGCTCTAAGAAAAATAGACAGTGTTTATGAAGTAAAAAGGAAGAAATAATCTAGAAAGAAGTGTAACAAATGATACTAAAGACATTAAAAATAGAAAATAACCTTGAAAGTTATACAAACTGTTATATTGTAGCAGATGAAAACAAAAAAGAAGCAATGGTTATAGATCCAGCAGGGGAATGCGACAAAATTACAAATATGTTAAATGTATTGGGAGTAGATTTAAAATATATTTATTTAACTCATTGCCATGCAGATCATATAGGAGCGATGGAAGAACTTAAGAGCAAAACAAATGGTAAACTTCTAATTCATAGAATAGAAAATGAAAATCTACAAAATCCAGAAGTGAATTTAACAGGTTTTTTGGGAATAAGAAATATAGGAATACAGGCAGATTCTAGAGTAGATGAAGGAGATGTTATCCATATTGGAGATATAGAATTTCAAATACTACATACACCAGGACATACAAATGGCGGAACTTCTTTATACTCAAAAGAGCAAAAATTGTTATTTACTGGAGATACCTTATTTAAAGGAGTATATGGAAGATATGATTTACCTACACGGAAGTAAAAAAGGCATTATGAATTCAATAAAAAATAAAATTTTAGTTCTCCCAGAAGATACTTTAATATATCCTGGGCATGGAATGTCAGGAATAATTTCAGAAGAAAAGCAAAAATATTTATAATATAAGTCATAAGTTTTCTAAAGTTTGAATATATATTATTGATATAATATATGGACAAAGGAGAACTTATGAATATTGCAGTAATAAAGTTGAAGGATTTAATAAAATACACAATATGCTTCATTCTAATTATAGCTGTAATAGTAATAGGAATATCAGCTTTAAAGAGAGAAGAAGAATTTGAAGAAGAAGTAGAAGAAACTAGTGCAAGTTTTTTTGAGGGGTTTAAAAATTCTTCTTTTTTATATTGTTTAAAAATGGAAGTACCATTAATAACAATAGGGGAAACAGACATTAGTGATAAAGATAATAAAGATAGTGCTTCAAATAAAATATTAAGTTCAGAGCTTGCTATTATGCATAGCTTAGAAGAATATGGAGAAGAGGATGATACAGAATTACCAGAAGGTGTAAATCCTCCAAGTTTAGATGACATAGGAGAAAATCAAGAAATAAAAATTGCAGAAAACGATGGGAAAATTGATACTCAGATAATTGATGACCATAATATAAAAGCAACCTATACAAATGAAGGAAGAAGTGTGCAGGTAAATAACCAATCAGGAATAGATATAACAGATATATTAAACAATTCTAATTATGAAATAAAAAACAAAAATAAGTTTATAATATATCATACACATACCTGTGAAAGTTATACTTCTAGTGAAGCATATAATTACAATATGACAGGAAATTATAGAACAACAGATTTAAACTACACAGTTTCAAGAGTAGGAGATGAACTTGAAAAAAATCTAAAAGAATATGGAAAAACTGTAATACATGATAAAACTTATCATGATTATCCAGAATATAATGGATCTTATAGTAGATCATTAAAAACTATGAATTCTATATTATCAAATAATAAAGATGCAGAAATAATGATAGACTTGCATAGAGATGCAATTCGGAAGTAGTAATACATATGGCCCAACTGTAAAAATAGGAGAAGAAGTATGTGCACAAGTTATGTTTGTAGTAGGAACAAATGGCTCAGGGTTATATCATCCAAACTGGGGGCAAAATTTAAGTTATGCAATAAAAGTGCAACAAAAAGCAAATGAAATGTATCCACGGACTATTTAGACCAATTATTCTACGTAAATCAAGATATAATCAACATGTAACTCCAGCAACAACAATAATTGAAGTTGGAGCAACACGGAAATACCCTAGAACAGTGTGTAAATAGTATGAAGTATCTAGCAAATGTACTTGTAGAAGTTACAAAATAAGTATTGAATTTATACTTGTAATATGCTAATATAAATGTACACTTAGAGTGTAATAAAGAAGGGAAGTGAAACTATGATAAACGAAAGCAAAAAAAACTTAAGAAGTTCAGAAACTCTAACAGAAGACGAGCTATATAACATGTATTTTATGGAAAATTTAAGACAAAGCATGGATGACATCAAAAACGGAAGAGTTATGACTTTAAAAGAATTAAAAGAATATATCGACGGATTGGAGGATAGATATGTTAATAATAATATCTGACAAGACAAAAACTAATATAACTCAAATTTATGATTATATTGCTAACAATTCAATTAAATATGCAAATGAAACTTCAAATAACATATATTCTTTGATTTATCGATTAGAACAATCCCCATATTTAGGTAGATATGTACCAGAAGTAAAAGACAAAAGGCTACGAGAAATTTTATACAAAAGCTATCGAATAGTATACACTATTTCAGAAGAAACAAATACAATTTACATACATTTTGTTGTCCATGGCAAAATGGACTTTCAAACTTTTTACAATTCATATATTTCTAAAAATGATATTTAAATCATAAAAATTTAATTCTAAAATTCAATCACAAAATTTTATTTTAATAATCAATATTTATCCATAAAACGAATTTGATACATATTAGAATTTTATATATTTTAATGTGCTTAAAAGCTCTTTAAATAGCCCTTTTTAAATTGACAAATTAAAATAGATATAATATAATTAAAGCCAAATATTAGGCTAAAATAAAAAGTATATAAACAAAAATATTAAACATACTTAAAATTATAGAACTATATATAATAAGAGGAAGGAGAAAGACATTGTTAGAGATAAAAAATATATGCTTTGGAAGAGATAATAAAAAAATATTAGATAATGTTTCATTAAACGTAGAAACGGACAAGTTTATAGTAATTACAGGACCAAATGGTTCTCGGAAAATCAACACTTGCTAAAATTATAATGGGACTTGAAAAACAAGATTCAGGGGAAATTATATTAAATGGAAAAGACATAACAGCTTTAAGTGTTAATGAAAGGGCTGAAATAGGAATAGGATTTGCCTTCCAACAGCCAGTTAAATTTAAAGGAATAACAGTATATGATCTAATAAAATTATCAGCCAAAAAAGAAATAAGTAAAAAAGAAGCATGTGATATATTAAGTATGGTTGGACTATGTGCTAGAGAATATGTAGATAGAGAGGTAAACTCTTCATTATCAGGAGGAGAACTAAAAAGAATAGAAATCGCAACAGTAATTGCAAGAGAATCAGAACTTACAATCTTTGACGAACCAGAAGCAGGAATAGACTTATGGAGCTTTAATAGCCTTATACAAGTATTCGAAAAAATGAGAAAAGAAATAAAAGGTTCAACAATCATAATATCACACCAAGAAAAAATACTAAATATAGCAGACAAGATAGTTCTTTTAAACAGCGGTAAAATAGAAAAAATAGGTTCAAAAGAAGAAGTAATGGGAAGTGTTTTTAAAAGCACAGTGTGTTGTAAATTAGAAAGGAAAGGATAATGGATAATATAGACAAAGAATTATTAAAGGAAATTGCGGATTTAGAAGATACTCCAAAAGGAGCATATAACATTAGAAAAAATGGACAAGGAATAGAAAGAAAAGTAACAGAAAATGTAAATATAGTAACCAAAACTAATGTATCAGGAATAGATATATATGTAAAAGAAAATACAAAATTTGAATTTGTACACATACCAGTAATTATTACAGAAAGTGGGCTTACAGATTTAGTATATAATGATTTCCATATAGGAGAAAACGCAAATGTGATAATTATTGCAGGTTGTGGAATTCATAATGATCATGAAAATGACTCTAGACATGACGGAATACACAGATTTTTCTTAGAAAAAAATGCGAAAGTAAAATATATAGAAAAACATTATGGAGAAGGAGAAGGTACAGGAAAAAGAATATTAAATCCAGTAACTGAAGTATACTTAAAAGAAGGCTCTACATTAGAAATGGAAAGTGTACAAATAAAAGGAGTAGATTCAACAGTAAGAGTTACAAAAGGAGAATTAGAAAAAGACACAAATTTTGTAGTAACAGAAAAGATAATGACACATGGAAATCAATATGCAGAAACAGAGTTTGAAGTTAATCTAAATGGAGAAAATGCAAGTACACATGTTACATCAAGATCTGTTGCAACAGAAAAATCTAAGCAAAAATTTGTATCAAAAATATATGGAAATACAAAATGTTTTGCACATGTAGAGTGTGATGCTATTATAAAAGACGAAGGAAAAGTGCAAGCGATACCAGAAATTACAGCAAATGATATAGAAGCAAATCTGATACATGAAGCAGCAATTGGAAAAATAGCAGGAGAGCAACTTATGAAGCTTATGACACTTGGGCTTGATGAGAAGGAAGCTGAAGAGGCCATTATTAATGGGTTCTTAAAATGAGTTTGCAAGATAATTGTCATTTGGCGTTGTTACCACTCGGCAAATTTCCAATCAACGTGCATCAGCACGCCTCATGGAATATTTGACTCACGTGCCTAGCCAAATAACAATTCTTTTGCAAATTAAGAAAATAAACTAGGAGAAAAATATGCAAAGAAAACAAGATTTAATAAGAAATTTTAGCATAATTGCACATATAGATCATGGAAAATCCACACTTGCAGATAGACTAATAGAAATGACAGGAGTACTATCAGCAAGAGAAATGGAATCACAAGTATTAGACAATATGGAGCTTGAAAAAGAAAGAGGAATAACAATAAAATCACAAGCAGTTAGAATGAAATATAAAGCAAAAGACGGAAATGAATATATATTAAATTTAATAGACACTCCTGGACATGTAGACTTTAATTATGAAGTATCAAGAAGTTTAGCTGCATGTGATGGAGCAATTTTAGTAGTAGACGCATCACAAGGAGTAGAAGCACAAACACTTGCAAATGTATATTTAGCATTAGATAACAATCTAGAAATAATACCTGTAATAAACAAAGTAGATTTACCAAATGCAAGACCAGAAGAAGTAAAAAAAGAAATAGAAGATATAATAGGAATAGATACAAGTGAAGCCCCTTGTATATCAGCAAAATCAGGATTAAATGTAGACCAAGTATTAGAACAAATTGTAACAAATATACCAGCTCCTAAGGGAAGTGAAGAAAATAAAACACAAGCATTAATATTTGACTCATATTATGATAATTATAAAGGTGCAATAGCACATGTAAGAATAGTCGAAGGTGAGGTAAAAGTAGGTGATGAAATAGAATTAATGGCAGCAGGTAAAACTTTTACAGTAACAGAAGTACGGATACTTTGAACCAGGAACATACATACCATCTGAAAAAATAATAGCAGGAGAAGTACGGATACATTGCAGCAAGTATAAAAAATCTATCAGATATACATGTTGGAGATACAGTAACATTAAAAAATAATCCAGCAAATGAAAAACTACCAGGATATAAAAAAGTAAATCCGATGGTTTATTGTGGGTTATATCCAGTAGACGGAAGCGATTATGAGAATCTAAAAGTAGCCTTAGAAAAATTAAAACTAAACGATGCAGCGCTTCAATATGAACCAGAAACATCAGCAGCATTAGGATTTGGTTTTAGATGTGGATTTCTGGGACTATTACATTTGGAAATAATAGAAGAAAGACTAGATAGAGAATTCGACTTAAGCCTAATTACAACATCACCATCAGTTATCTATAAAATATATAAGACTAATGGAGAAATGATAGAATTATATAATCCAACAGATTTACCAGTACCACAAGAAATATCATATATAGAAGAACCTATTGTGAAAGCTGAGATATTAACTCCAAAAGAATATGTTGGAGGAATAATGGAAATATGCCAAAATAGAAGAGGAACATATATAGACATGAAATATTTAGATGCAAACCGTGTAACTTTAATTTATGAACTTCCCCTTAATGAAATAATATATGACTTTTTTGACATTTTGAAATCAAAGACTAAAGGATATGCATCATTTGATTATGAATTTAAAGAATATCGTAGATCAGACTTAGTAAAATTAGATATACATGTAAATGGAGAAGCAGTAGACGCATTATCATTTATTGTCCATAAAGATAGTAGTTATACAAGGGGCAAAAAGATGGTAGAAAAGCTAAAAACAGCAATACCAAGACAATTATTTGCAATACCACTTCAAGCAGTTATTGGAGGAAAAATCATTGCAAGAGAAACGATTTCAGCAATGAGAAAAGATGTACTTGCAAAATGCTATGGTGGAGACATATCAAGGAAGAAAAAGCTATTAGAGAAACAGAAAAAAGGTAAAAAGAAGATGAGACAAGTAGGAAATGTAGAAATGCCACAAGAAGCATTTCTTTCAGTCCTTAAACTAGATGATGAATAAATTATAGGGAGGGTATATGAAACTAATTTACAAAGAAAAAGAATATGAAATAAACCAAGGAGAAAGTATTTTTGATGTACTAAAAGAAGAAATAAAAAAATCAAATACAGATATAATAACATGCAATTTTAACAATGAAATCAAAAGCTTAAATTACAAACCAGAGGAAAGTGGAAAAGTAGAATTACTTGATTATACAAATACAGAAGGAAAAAGAGTATATGTAAGAGGAATTATGTACATAATGGCAATGGCAATACATGAGTTATATGGAGATATTGAATTAACTATAAATTATCAATTAGATAATTCTATGTTTTGTACATTTGAAAAATTAGAAATAACAGAAGAAGTTCTATCGAATATAAAAAATAAAATGAAAGAAATAATAGAAGATAATTTACCAATAACAAAGATAAAAATGACACAAGAAGAAGCAGAAGCCTTTTACGAAAAAGAAAAGACTTTAAGAGGAATTTTGCAAATAGACATGGAAACAAAGGAAAAAGTATCTTTATACTATTGCAAGGACTATTATAACTATTTTTATGGAGTTATGCCAATATCAACAGGATATATGAAAGTATTTGATCTTGTTAAATATAGCAAAGGATATTTGTTAAGATATCCTAGTAAAAAGAATCCAAAGGAATTACAAGAATTTAGAGACAACAAAAAATTAATGTCGACGCTTCAAGAGTATGAAGATATACATGCAGTTTTAAAATTAAATACAATATATAGGCTTAATAAAAGGTTTGAAGAAGATGGAGCAAAAGAAACAATACTTTTAGCAGAAGCTTTGCATGAGAAAAAAATATCAGATATAGCAGATAAAATTGCAAAAAATGATAAAGTAAAAATGATTCTAATAGCAGGTCCATCATCATCAGGTAAAACAACATTTGCTAAAAGACTTGGAATACAATTAAAATTAAATGGTATAGAACCAAAGACGTTATCAGTAGATAATTATTTTGTAGAAAGAGAACAAAACCCAGTAGATGAAAATGGAAAATATGACTTTGAATGTCTAGAAGCAGTTGATTTGAGATTGTTTAATGAAAATATACTAAGATTACTTGCAGGAGAAGAAGTTGAAATCCCTACATTTGATTTTGAGACGGGACACAAACAATATTTAGGAAATAAGATGAAACTTGAAAAGAATGAAGTTCTTGTCGTAGAAGGAATACATTGCTTAAACGACAAACTTACAGAAGCAATACCATTAGATCAAAAATTCAAAGTTTATATAAGTGCCTTAACAGTTTTAAATATTGACTATTATAATAGAATATCAACAACAGATACAAGATTAATCAGAAGAATAGTAAGAGATTATAAATATAGACACTACTCAGCAAAAGATACAATATCAAGGTGGTATTCGGTAAATAAAGGTGAAGAAAGCTATATATATCCATACCAAGAAGAAGCAGACAGTATGTTCAATTCATCAATAGTATACGAACTTGGAGTACTAAAGAAATATGCACTTCCAATATTAAAAGAAATAAATAAAACAGATCCAGAATATGCAGAAGCCAAAAGACTAATAACGCTTTTAAATTACTTTAAAGATATACCAGATGAATATATCCCAGAAAGTTCTTTGCTACGTGAGTTTATTGGTGGCAGTATATTTGAGTATTAAATGTCCTAGAATTTTGTAGCTGGATTAATTATATTTTTTCGATAGACGTTGGGGGACCTTTCTAGAAAATGTATGAACGTGAGTGAATTACATTTTCTTGAATGGGGACGCAAGAAAAAATATAATTAATTCAATACTACAAAAATATATAAACTTTCGGAGGAAAATATGGGTGCAAACTTTACAGAAATTGATGAAGAATTTATATGTGAAAACTGTGGAACAAAAGTAGAAAAATTAGGCTATTCTTGTAGAAATCATTGCCCACACTGCCTTTATTCAAAACATGTAGACAAAAATCCAGGAGATAGAGAAGAAGAATGCCATGGTATTCTAAAACCAATAGATATAGAAATAAACCCTAAAAAAGGATATGTAATTGTTTTTAAGTGTATAAAATGTGGGGCAATTAGAAAAAATAAAGTGGCAGAGGATGACAATAAAGAAGAAATATATAAGATAATAGAACAAAAGAAATATAATTAATAGTTTTAAGAGAGGAGATATGCATGAGAAATAATGCTTTTAGATACATATTTGTACTTATAGTAATTCGGATTAATAGCATTTTCAATTTACTATATATACCATAAAAACACTAATAATATAGATAATAATGAAAATGTTATAACAGAAGTAGAAACAAGTGAAATAACAAATATAAGGTTTGGAATATCAAATTTAGATAAATTTAATCCAATTGTTAGTAAAAATCAAAGTGTACAAGACATAATAGCGAAAATTGTATACGATTCTCTTTTAACTGTAACAGAAGACTATAAGCTAGAATATCGGACTTGCCATAGAATGGTCTAAATCTAGTAATAAAGCATATCTTATCAAGCTAAGGGAAGGAGTAAAATGGCACAATGGTGCAGATTTTACAGCAGAAGATGTAAAATATACAATAGAAACAATAAAAAATATAGGAAGTGACTATATTTATTATTCAAATGTATCAAATATTGAAAGTGTAGAAATAGTTGGAAACAATCTTGTAAAAATTAATTTGATTCAAGAAGAACCATTATTTCAATATAATCTAACATTTCCTATAATATGCTCATCATTCTTTGAAAATGAAGATATAACAATATCTGATAAAAGCAATATTCCTATGGGAACGGGGATGTATAGAATAGAGGCTTTAGATTTAACTTCACAAGCAGAATTAAAATTAAACAATACTTGGTGGAATATAGAAGAAAAAGCACCTAAAATAGATAAAATATATGTAAAAATATATTCAACAATATCTGAAGTATATAATGCATATAAATTAGGAAGTATAGATATTATGAATGCTTCAAGGAATTCAAATATAGAAGAAAATATAGGAACAATAGGGTATAATACAAAAGAAACATATGGTAGAGAATTTGACTATTTAGCTTTTAATTGTGAAAAAGAAGCAGTAGCAAATAAAGAAGTAAGGCAAGCAATAAATTATATAATAGATAAGCAAGATATAGTAAATAGTGTATATAAAGGAAAATATATAATTGCAGATTATCCTTTAGAGTATGGAAGTTATTTGTATAATAAAGAAAGTTCAAATTATGAACACAATATTGAGAAAGCAAAACAAATATTATTAAATAATGGTTGGACTTATGCAAATAAGTATTGGCAAAAGAAAATAAACAACAACTATGTAAGATTAAGAGTAACCTTGCTTGTAAATGCTGAAAATGAGGCAAGAGTGAATGTAGCAAATATAATTAAAAATGATTTAGAAGAAGTGCGGAATACAAGTAAATTTAGTAAGTGCAAAAGATAGTACTTATGAAAGCTATGTATCTAAAAGAAATTATGATGTACTTCTTACAGGAGTTATAGTAGGATTAACTCCAAATCTTAATAAGTATTTTGGAGAAGGCAATTCAGCTAATTATAATAACAATGATGCCATGAAAATTTTAAATGAAATATACAGCATAACAGATGTAAATCTTTTAAAGGAAAAATATAAGGAACTACAAAATATATATCAAGCAGAAAGACCATATATAGGATTATATTTTAATAAGTCTACAATAATATATAGTAAAAATCTTGCTGGAACAGTTAAACCTTTTTGGTATAACTATTTATACAATATAGAAACTTGGTATAGAAAAAATTAATTAAAAAAATTTTTAAAAATACTTGACTTAGTAAAAATTTAAGAATATAATAAGCGCAAACATACGTTTTAATAGGAGGGAAATTAAATGGCAAAAGAAAGTAATAATAACAATAACGAAAAAAGAGCAGCTTTAGAAATGGCAATGGGACAAATTGAAAAACAATTTGGTAAAGGTTCAGTAATGAAATTAGGAGAATTCAAAGCAATGAATGTAGAAGCAATTCCAACAGGAGCATTAGGACTTGATATCGCATTAGGTATAGGAGGAGTTCCTAGAGGAAGAATAATAGAAATATATGGACCAGAAAGTTCAGGAAAAACAACTCTAGCATTACATATAATAGCAGAAGCTCAAAAAGAGAATGGAGAAGTTGCGTTTATAGACGCAGAGCATGCGCTGGACCCAGTATATGCAAAAAATTTAGGAGTAGATATAAATAACTTAATAGTATCACAACCAGATACAGGAGAGCAAGCATTGGAAATTGCAGAATCTTTAATTAGAAGTGGAGCACTAGATGTAATAGTTGTAGACTCTGTTGCAGCATTAGTTCCAAAGGCTGAAATAGATGGAGATATGGGAGACTCACATATAGGTTTACAAGCAAGACTTATGTCACAAGCATTAAGAAAACTTGCAGGAGCAGTTAATAAATCAAAAACTGTAATTATATTTATTAACCAATTAAGAGAAAAAGTAGGAGTAATGTTTGGAAATCCTGAAACTACGACAGGAGGAAGGGCACTTAAATTTTACGCATCTGTTAGGATGGATATTAGAAAAATAGAAAATATTAAACAAGATGGTGAAGTAATAGGAAATAGAGCAAGAGTAAAAATAGTAAAAAATAAAGTCGCTCCACCTTTCAGAGAAGCAGAATTTGATATATTATATGGAAAAGGAATTTCAAAAGAAGGAAACATATTAGATATTGCTGTAAACTTAGACATAATAGAAAAAAGTGGTTCATGGTTTAGCTATAAAGGAGAAAGAATTGGACAAGGTAGAGAAAATGTAAAGAAATTCTTATTAGAACATAAAGAAACGATGGATGAAATAGAAACTAAGATAAGAGAAAATATGAAAAAAGCTTTTGAAGATAGTTTAACAGAAGGAGAAATTGAAGAAATAGAAGAACTACCAGACGATATTGAAGAATAGCAAAATTGAAAGGAAGTATTAATGTATACAGTAGAAGAATTTGATGCAAATAAAACAAAAGTAATGTCATATATACTATATAAAAAAAGAACCGAGTATGAAGTAAGAAAGAAGTTTTGTCACTCCATAGAAGAAAATATGTTAGAAGATATAATAGAATATGTAAAAGAAGCAGGTTATATAGATGATAGTCAATATGTAAAGAAATTATTTGCTGAATATATGAATTTAAAATCAATGTCAATCAGAGAAATAAAAAATAAAGTATATGCTAAAGGTGTATATACTGATTATATAGAAGACTATATAAATGAAAATAGAGAAGAGCTCGAAGAATATGAACTAAATTCGGCAAAAAAATTAATTGAAAAAAAGCAAAAAACAACAGAACCACAAAAATTAAAATTATATCTTCTTAATAAGGGATTTGACCCTGAGATACTAAATAAGGCAGGTATATAAAAATGCAAAATCCGTTAACATTAGAAACAAATAAGATACAAATAAGAATAGAAAATTTTGAAGGCCCTTTAGATTTACTATGCCATTTAATCGACAAAAATAAAATGGATATATATGATATTAATCTTAATGAAATTACAGATCAGTATATAGAATACATAAAGCAGATGCAAGAAGAAAAATTAGCTGTAAGTAGTGAATTTTTAATAATGGCATCTGCTCTACTTCTTATAAAATCAAAAGGATTACTTCCTAATTCAGATAATGAAGGAGAAGAAGAACTTACTGAAGAAGAACTTATAAGAAGAATTGTAGAATATAAAAAATATAAAGAAATAACAGCTTCACTAAGAGAAATGTATAATGAATATTCAAATAGAATATTTAGAATAAAAGAAGAAATTGAACTACCAAAACAGACATTAGAAAGAAATTATGAAAAAGAAATAATAATAGAACTTTATAAAGATTCATTGGAAAGATATCAAACTAAAGTGAATATAAATGCACAAAATATAGAAAGAATTGCAATAAAAGATATTTATACAGTTGGAAGTAAAGTAAAAGAAATGTTTAGAGAGCTTTTGACAAAACCTAAATTTGTCTTTAATAAAATGTATACTTTATCCAAATGCAATAAAGTAGAAGTAGTAACAGCTTTTACTGGATTATTAGAACTTTCAAGAAGAAGCAAAGTACTAACAACACAGGAAGAACTATTTGGAGATATAACAGTAGAAAAAAGAAAAAAAGAGAAACTTAAGTAAAATATTTCCAAAGCCTAAGTATATAATTAGAAAAAAATGGTAAGACTAAAATCATAACGAAAAGAGATGAGGAGTTATGAAAACAGTTTTACTATTTTTTTGTGCCATTTTAGGAATTCTATTGTTCTGCATATTATTACTTATGTTCTCTAGTATAAGACTAAATGTAGCGAAAGCTAAAATCAGTAATTTTGAAAATGGTATAAAGAAGAAAAAGATAGAACAAGAATTTATAATATATCTTGAATTATCTCTGTTTAATAAAATAAAAATAGCAAGAATTAGATTAAAAAAAGGCTTATTATATAAGGTAAAAAACAAAGCTAATATAAAAGAAATAAAAAGAGATACTAAAATCTTAAAAAATATAGGTATATTAGAAATTTTAAAAAAACTAAAAATAAAAGTTTCAAAATTAGAATTAGAAGCAAAATTTGGAACAGAAGATATAATACTTACAGTATTTTTAGTTACATTATTATCTTCGATATTTAGTGTTCTAATTAGAAATTGTAATTATAAAAAGGTACATTATAATATAATGCCATTGTATGAATATGGAAATACTATAAAATTTAACCTAAATTGTATAATTAGTGTAAAGATGGTACATATTATCTATGTAATATACATTTTATTAAAGAAAGGAAGGATAAACAATGAGCGAACATCCAATAGAAGGGCTTATGATTACAGCTATGAATAGCATTCAAGACATGATTGATGTAAATACAATAATTGGAGAACCTATTGAAACAAGCAATAATGTAATAATCATACCAATATCAAAAGTATCATTTGGTTTTGCAGCAGGAGGTAGTGAATTTAAGGGAGAGACAATAAACGAATATTCAAAAAGACATGAGGAAGAACAAGTACAGTACAGATTGCCATTTGGTGGAGGTAGTGGAGCAGGAGTAAATATTAACCCAATAGCATTTTTAGTGGTACAATCAAATAATGTGAAATTACTACCAGTATGCCATACTTCAGCCATAGACAAGCTTTTAGACTATATGCCAGATGCAATTGATAAAGTAAACAATTTAATAAATAAACAAATGCAAATAAAAAAAGAAGAAAAAGTAAAAGAACAAACAGCAGAGACTTCTACTTCATCAAAAAAAGAAAGCAAAGCTGAAAAATCAACTACAACAAATAGCAAAATAAAACCTAGAAGAGGTAGAAGTAAGAATACTGAAACAACTTATGAATATGAATATAATGAAGTGCCAAGCGTTGAGTCAGATATGTTTACTGATGTTATAGAGACTGAAGATTTTGATGATTAATGCTGAGGCTGTTAAAGCTATGCTTGTTACAGCATCAGTATGCAATTTGCTTTAGCAAATTGTAAACATTAAAAATTTTTCAAAATTTAGAAATTAAATAAATAAAAAGGAGAGAATTTTAAATGAAAGTTAGAGAATGTATGAGTTTAGATATTTGCTGTTGTAAACCAGATGAAACAGTAACTGATGTAGCTAAAAAAATGAATGAATATCATGTTGGAAGTATGCCAGTATGTGATACAAATAAGAATGTTGTAGGAATTATAACAGATAGAGACATAACATTAAGATGTGTTGCTTGTAGTAAAGATGTGAATAGCACTCCAATTAGTGAAGTAATGACAACAAGTGTATGTTGTTGTGGATGCGATACAGACGTACAAGAAGCAACAAAATTAATGTCAGATATGCAAGTTAGAAGAATACCTGTACTTGAAAATGACAAAATTGTCGGAATGCTTACATTAGGAGATCTAGCAAATAGCAAAAATGTATCTGCAAAAGAAGTATCAGATACAGTAGAACATATATGTAAATGCGGATGTCATTCTAAGAATAACGCATAAAGTAGTAGCATAACATTTAATATTAATATATTTTTAGGAGGAAAAATGGTTGTAGACTTAGGATACTGGAAAAAAGTAATTAAAAGATTACTCACATTAGTTATAACCATAATAGGAATATATCTTGCATTCAAAATGGCTGTATTTTACATGCCATTTTTGATTGCATTCATTATATCTTTACTTGTAGAACCTATAATAAAAAGAGTATATAAAAGAAGTAAATTAACTCGAAAAGCAAGTGCTGTAATAGTACTTGCCATTGTATTTATAATAATTGTAGGACTATTAATATGGGGAATAGCAATATTAATAGATGAAGGATCTAGTTTACTTGGTTCACTGAATTACTACATAGACGAGGGGTATAATTATATAACAAAATATATCGATGGACTAAACTTTGATGAAATAAAACTATCAGGAGAAGTAGAAACAATATTAAAAAATTCAGCAACAAATCTTTTAGACACAGTATCAAAATGGGTATCTAATTTTTTAACGTCTATGATTTCTAAAATATCATCAATAGGAACAGTTGGAATATATACAGTAATAACAATCCTTGCAACCTACTTTATATGTGCAGATAGACTATATATATTAGATCAAATAGAGCATCATTTCCCAAAAGAGTGGGTAAAGAAATTTAGTAAAAATGTTAAAAAGATAGTAACATTATTAGGGGGGTATTTAAAAGCAGAAGTAATATTAGTTGCAATAAATTTCGTTATTGTATTAGTAGGACTATTTGGATTTAAGATATTTGGATTAAATGTAGGTTATCCTTTACTAATAGCACTATTAATTGCTTTTGCTGATATACTTCCAATAGTGGGGTCGGGTACAGTAATAGTTCCATGGGCAATAGTAACTGCAATGCAAGGAGATATAAACTTAGCACTTGCGTTATTTATACTTTTAGTAATAATATCTGTAATAAGACAACTATTAGAACCTAAAGTTGTAAGTAATCAAATAGGGATACACCCAATATTTACGCTAATTGCAATGTATACAGGTTATAAAGTTATGGGAATAATGGGTATGTTAATTGGTCCAATAATTATAATTATTTTAAAACCAATATTTGAAACATTAATAGATAAAGGAATCGTAAAAACAATATTTGATAAGAGGTAAAAATTTTTTGATACCTCTTTATTTTTTTATAAATATTAGATATAATAAAGTAAAATTTGATAATGGAGAGATAAAAATGAATTTACCAAACAAATTAACAATACTAAGAATTTTATTAGTACCAGTAATGGTTATAGTCCCTTTTTTCAATATACAAGGAACTTTTCTTAATATTCCAATTACATATTTGATAATAAATGCAATATTTATTATAGCATCAATAACAGATAAATTAGATGGATACTTAGCACGCTCGAGAAATCAAGTAACAAATTTTGGAAAATTTTTAGACCCAATAGCAGACAAAATATTAGTATTAGCAGCAATGTTAATTTTAATAGAAGATGGGAATTTACCAGCTTGGATTGCAATAATTGTCTTAACAAGAGAATTTGCAGTATCAGGATATAGATTAATAGCTGTAGAACAAGGTGGAAAAGTTATAGCAGCATCAATTTGGGGTAAACTAAAAACTGTTACACAAATGATAGCAATTATCTTAGCATTTATAAATATAAATGGAACTAATATATTCTGTAACTTTATAAATGGAGGACTTTCAGGAATAGAATTAGCAATAAATATACTAACATCAACATTTATGATAATATCAACAATAGCAACGATATTTTCAGGTTGGGATTATATTAAAGGTGGTAAGGACTTATTAAAAGATATGTAAAAATTTGGAGGAAACAATGAAAAAAGAAGAAGCACAGAAGAGAATTCAAGAACTAAGAGCAAAAACTGAATATTATGCAAATAAATACTATGATGAAGATAGCCCAGAAATTACAGACTTTGAATATGATATGCTAATGGTAGAGCTAAGAAACTTAGAAGCAGAATATCCAGATTTAATAGATAAAAACTCTTTAACTCAAAAAGTAGGAGGACATGTAAAAGAAGGCTTTGAAAAAGTAGAACATGAAGTTCCACTTCAAAGCTTACAGGACGTATTCACAATAGAGGATTTAAGGCTATTTGACACAAGAGTAAGAAAAGAAACAGAAAAAGAGCAAATAGAATACACAGTAGAAGCTAAAATAGACGGACTATCAGTAGCACTTGAATATGTAGATGGAAAATTTGTAAGAGGAGCAACTAGAGGAGATGGACAAATAGGAGAAGATGTAACAGCAAACCTTAAAACAATAAAGAATATCCCAAAAGAATTAAAAGAAAAAGTAAATATAATTGTACGTGGCGAAGTATTTATCTCAAAAGAAGATTTTGAGAAAATGAACGAAGAACAAGAAATATTAGAAGAAAAAACATTTGCAAATGCAAGAAATGCAGCAGCAGGTTCGCTAAGGCAACTAGATAGCAAAAAAACAGCCAAAAGGCCACTAGATATTTATATTTTCAATGTGCAAAGACTAACAGATAATCCATTTAATTCACATTATGAACAGCTTATATATTTGGAAAAATTAGGGTTTAATGTAAATGTAGTAAAAAAACGCTGTGTAGGGATAGAAAGTGCCATAAAAGAAATAGAAAGAATAGGAGAAATAAGAGCAGATTTAGGATTTGGAACAGATGGTGCAGTAATAAAGGTGGACAATCTAGAATTAAGAGAAATCCTAGGAACAAATTTTAAAACTCCAAGGTGGGCTATTGCATATAAATATCCTCCAGAAAGGAAAGAAACTCTTCTTAAAGATATAACTTGTCAAGTTGGAAGAACAGGGGCAATCACACCAATGGCAATATTAGAACCTGTAAAGCTTGCAGGCTCAACAATATCAAAAACAACACTTCACAACGAAGACTTTATTATAGCTAAAGATTTAAAAATAGGAGATCATGTAATAATACAAAAAGCAGGAGACGTAATACCTGAAGTAGTAGAAGTAGTGAAGGAAAAAAGAACAGGAGAAGAAAAAGAATTTATAATGCCAGATACATGTCCTGTTTGTGGTGGACCAGCAGTAAGAGAAAATCGGAGAAGCTGTAACAAGGTGTATAGGAATAGAATGTAGTGCAAAAAAACTTAGAAATATTGTACATTTTGCTTCAAAGGCAGGAATGGACATAGATGGACTTCGGATATGCTATAATAAAGCAGTTAGTTGATAGGGATTTGCTTAATAACATTTCAGATATATATTATTTAAAAAAAGAAGATATAGCATCACTAAAGAAAAGTGGTGACAAGTTTGCAACTAACTTAATAAATGCAATAAATGCAAGTAAAAGTAATAGTATAGATAAATTAATAAGTGCACTTGGAATAAGACATGTCGGAACAAAATCAGCAAAAATTCTTATGAAAGAATATAAAAGTATAGATAATCTAATGAAAGCAAGTGAGATTAGTTTAAGTTTTATAGAAGATATTGGAGAAGTTACAGCAAAAAGCGTATATGAATTCTTTAATCAAGAACAAACAAAAGATTTGATTAAAAAGTTAAAAAATGCGGGTGTTAATATGAAAGAAGAAGGCGAAGAAGAAACTGACAATAGATTTCAAGGAATGACTTTTGTATTAACAGGGACACTAGAAAAGTATACAAGAGACGAAGCATCAAGTATAATAGAAAAGTTTGGAGGAAAAACTTCAGGCTCTGTATCAAAGAAAACAACCTATGTACTTGCAGGAGAGGAAGCAGGAAGTAAACTAACAAAAGCACAAGAATTAGGTGTACAGATATTGTCTGAAACTGAATTTGATGACTTAATTAATATTGATTAAAAGAAAGGATAGAAATGGAAAAATACACATTTGAAGAATTTGAAAAAATACTAGATGACGGTTATCAAGTATATTTTACTTACCTAAAGAATAGATATTTATTATTTAAAACAAGTGAAAATTGTTATACAAAAAAACTAATTGCAGTACGGACAAAGAAATCCACCAGCAAGAATGTCAATGGTAACAAGAAAATATATAGAAGAAATATTCCACTTTATGGAGGATATGGAATATAAGTTTGAAAAATAAACTTTAGTGAAAGGCTAAAAAATGAATTATAATTTAAAAGGAAAAGTAAAATCAGGGCTTGGAGAAGCAGCATTTTGGACAGATAAAATTACTAATATTTTCGAAAAAAGATATGGAATAAACTTATTTCCAGGCACTTTAAATATAGAAATAGAAAAAGACTATATATTAGAAGATAATAAAGAAAAGATACTTCCAAATGAATATAATGGAAATTATAATGTACTTATTCAAAAATGCAAGATTTTTGACAGTATAGTCTATATAGTAAGACCAGAAGTAAATAATGTAGAAGGACGGAACACATCCTTTAAATATGTTAGAAATTGTATCAGATAAAAATTTAAGGAAAACATATAACTTAAAAGACAATGACGAAGTCGAAATAGAAATTTTATAATGGTTGACAAACCTAGATAAATGTTGTATAAAAGATATAGTATAAATTTAGTTTATATTATATCTTTTATTTTAATTTCTATATAAAGATATTAAATTCTTTAGGAAATCTCCTAAAAAATCCAGAAAAATTAATTAAATATTGACAATACGTATTGCACGTATTATAATTAAGAAAGAAGTGATAAATTGAAATTTAAAGAACTTGAAAAGTTAATCAAAAAAGATGGTTGGTATTATTATAAAACAATTGGTTCACACTATCAATATAAACACAAAACTAAACCAGGAAAAGTAACAATTCCAAAACATTGTAAAGAACTAAAAAAAGGAACAGCAAATTCTATATTAAAGCAAGCAGGTATTAAATAAAAGGAGGTTTTGTATTATGAAAATTGTTTATCCAGTATGTTTTTATGAGGAAGAAGAGGGTGGATATAGTATCGATATACCAGATTTATTAGGATGCTGTACACAAGCTAATAACTTAGAAGAAGCGATGGAAATGGCACAAGATGCAGCTTTAGGTTGGATAATAACAGCTATTGAAGATAAAGAAGATATACCAAAACCTAGTAAAATTGAAGATATAAAGCTAGAAAATGAAAAAGGTTTTGTTTCATATATTTTACTAGATTTAGACAAATCAAATAAAATTAGTAATTCTAAAAAATCAGTGAAGAAAACCCTAACAATACCAGAATGGTTAAATGAAAAAGCGGAAAAAATGAGTATAAATTTTTCACAAGTTTTACAAGAAGCTCTACTTAACAAAATATTAAAAACAAAGAAAAAACTTTAGAATAGTACTTGCAAAACAAAAGCAAATAGTATATAATAACAAACTAGATAAGGGAGTAATTAGCATGAATATGTAGTAAGACCCAACAACCGATGAAAATCTGGGCTTACTTTAAATAATGAGACTTGTCTGCTTAAAGGCAGATGAGTCTTTGTTTTTTAGTTCAAAAGGGGGTTTTTATGATAGTATCAATTTTATTTATTTTAATAGGATTTGCACTATTAATTAAAGGAGCAGATTTTTTAGTAGAAGGAGCAAGTAATATTTCAAAAAGATTCCATATACCAGAAATAATAATAGGACTTACAATTGTATCAATTGGAACTTCTATGCCAGAACTATTTGTAAGTATAACTTCAGCGATAGAAGGATATCCAGATATGGCTGTTGGCAATGTTGTTGGAAGCAATGCTTGCAATATGTTATTAATATTGGGACTATCAGCTGTAATTAGACCAATAGAATTTAAAAGAGAAACTAGACTAATAGAAATACCAATATGTTTAGTCATAACAATAATATTTATGGTTCTAGCAAATATAAATCAAGACATAGTAAGAATAGAGGGAATAGGATTAATCATTTTATTTGCTTTATTTATAATCTATACAATAATAATGGCAAAAAAAGGAGAAAAATTTGAACACAAAGAAGAAACTAGAAAAGAAATAGAAGAGAATAAGTCATCAATAATAAAAGATATAATATATATTATTATAGGAATAGTTGCGCTAAAATTTGGTGGAGATTTCACAGTAGACCATTCAGTAAATATTGCAAATATGTTTAACATAAGTGAAAAAATCATAAGTGTAACAATACTTGCAATTGGAACAAGTCTACCTGAACTTGTAACAAGTGTAACAGCGGCACTTAAAGGAAAAAGCGATATAGCTATAGGAAATATAATAGGTTCAAATATATTCAATATGTTACTAATAATAGGAGTATCAAGTATTATAAGCCCTATAACATATAACATAACTTACAATGTAGAAATGTCTTTATTAATTCTTGCAACAATAATACTTTCATTATTCCCAATAATACCACCAAAGAACAAAATGGATAGATTAAATGGGTTTGCATTTTTATTATTATATGTAGTCTATTTAGGTATTCTATTTGGCATAAAATAGAAAGGAAAGAGAGAAAATATAATGATAGGAATAATATTAATAGCAATAGGGCTTGCAATGGACGCATTTGCTGTGTCAGTTTGCAAAGGACTATCAATGAAAAAGATTAGCATAAAAAAGTTATTAATAATAGCACTTTACTTTGGCATTTTCCAAGCATTAATGCCTGTAATAGGTTATTTTCTAGGTGAAAGTTTTGAAAACCTAGTAACAAGTATCGATCATTGGATAGCATTTATTCTATTACTATTTATAGGAATAAATATGCTAAAGGAAGCTTTTGGAAAATCAGAAGATGACAATAAAAACGATGATACAGGTTTTAAAACCATGATAATACTTGGATTAGCAACAAGTATAGATGCATTAGCAGTAGGTATAACATTTGCATTTTTAGAAATAAATATCTTTGTAATAGCAACTATAATTGGAGTTATAACCTTCATAATATCAGCAATAGGCGTAGTAATAGGAAACAAATTTGGAGACAAATACGAAAAAAAAGCAGAAATATTGGGTGGAGTAATATTGATATTAATGGGAATAAAGATATTATTAGAACATTTAATTGGATAAATATTATAACATAGGAAGTATACTAACTTTGCTGGTATACTTCCTATATTTTTATATAAAAATGTAAAATATACTTGACATTTGCTAAACACAACTGTATAATAAAGTAAAGTTAACTTTACTTTACTGAAAAAGGAAGTGGTAGATTGAAAAATAAAGTTGAAGAATACAGAAAACAAAATAATCAAAAACAAGAAGACTTAGCAAATATAGTAGGAGTATCTAGACAAACAATAATTTCAATAGAAAAAGGGAAATATAATCCATCAATTTTATTAGCTTTCAAAATAGCTAAGCACTTTGGTAAATCTATCGAAGAAATTTTTATTTACGAGGAGGAATTATGAATAAGATAGTAAAAAGAAAATTAATAGGATCAATTCTTTGCATTATAATAGGAATAATATTTTTTGTATATCCAATTATTGCTCCACAAAATATTAGTGAAAATTTACATTCATATATGAACGGATTTGCAAGTGGAATTATAGGAGTTGGAATAGTAGCCTTATTTATAGTAGTAAGAGCAGTTAAAAGTCCAACAAAAGCGCAAGAATTAGAAAATGAAGCGAAAGATGAAAGGTTAATAAGAATAGCTAATGATGCAAAGGCTATAACTTTGACAATAACTTATTCAGCAGAAGCATTAATAAGTATAATATGTGCTTTAATGAACAAGATGGAAATTTCAGAATATATTGCAATAATTATAGGTTTCCAACTAGTTATATATCTAATAGTATATTTTATTGTAAAGAGAAGAAATTAATTTATAAAATTTAAAACTTAAATAAATCTTAATAAAATTCAAATTTATTGAAATTAAGTACAAATTGTAATATAATAAACCCAAACTTAAAAGGAGGAAAAAACATGGGACTAAAACTTGAAAATGTCACTAAAAGTTATTCAGAAAAAGTAGTAGTAGATAATATTTCATTAGAAATGAATAAACCTGGTGTTTATGGACTACTTGGAACAAATGGCGCACGGAAAAACAACTACAATAAGAATGATTTTAGGAATAATGAAAAAAACTTCAGGAGAAATAACATGGAATGGAAATAAAGTAGATAGAAGAAATGTAAATTTTGGATATCTACCAGAAGAAAGAGGAATATATCCTAAAACAAAGATACGTGAACAATTAGTATATTTTGCACAATTAAAAGGTATGACAAAAGTCGATGCAGAATCTGAAATACAAAAATGGAGTGAAAAACTAAAAGTTGCAGAATACTTAGATATGACAGCCGAAAAGCTTTCAAAAGGTAACCAACAAAAAGTACAATTTATAACAGCAATATTACATAATCCAGAATTAATAGTATTAGACGAACCATTTAGTGGTCTAGATCCAGTTAATACAGAACTTTTGAAAAATGTAATAATAGAGCTTGTAAAACAAGGAAAATATATAATAATGTCAAGTCATCAAATGAGTTCTATTGAAGAATTTTGTACAGAAGTCTTAATATTAAATAGAGGAAAAACAGTATTAAAAGGAAATTTAAAAGAAATAAAAGAACAATATCCAGCAAATAGAATATTACTAAGTACAAAAGAAAATGCAGATAAGTATATAGAAGAATTAGGATTAGAGATATACAACAGTAAAGATAATGAATATGAAATAAAGATAAAAAGCGAAGAAGAAGGATATAAGCTATTTGATTTATTGGCAAAGAACAATATAAAAGTTTTAAAATTCGAAATAAGAAAACCTTCACTTAATGACATTTTTATAGAAAAGGTAGGTGAGTAATTTGAAAGAAATGTTTACAGTTGCAAGATTTACAATGAAAGATATGATAAAAAGAAAATCTTTCATAATATCAAACATAATAATATTATTGCTTATAGTGATACTATTTAATGTACCAAACATTATGAAAATGATTAAAGGAGATAGTAACTTTGGAGGAGAAAGTACAAAAATCTTAATAGTAGACAAAGAAAACATATATGAAGGTACATTAGAAAATATAAATACAATGGAACTTGGTTATGAAGTACAAGTGGCAAACGAAGAAATTACATTTGATACAATAAAAGAAAAGATAACAAATGAAGAAATAGAAAAAGCAATAGTAATTACTTCAAAAGGAAATGAAATAAATATAGAATATATAGTAGACAATTTAATATATGTTGATGAAATGCCTGAAAAATTAGTAAGTGCTCTATCAACTCTATATTTAAATTTACAAATATCAAAATTAAATTTATCAGTAGAACAACTTGCAAGTATAAGTCCAAACTTTACATTTGATATGAAACAAACAGAAGAACAAGAAATGCAAGGAAATCCAGCTGTAATGATGATACTATCACTAGTTCTATTTTATGCAATATACTTCTGTGCTTACCAAGTATCGAGCTCAATAACAACAGAAAAAACATCAAAAATAATAGAAACACTAGTAACTTCAACAAAGCCATCAACAATAGTATTAGGAAAAACCATAGGAATAGGAATAGTTGGACTACTTCAAATATTAGCAATGATTATAGTTGCATTAATTTCAAACTCATTATTTTTAGAAGAAGGAATGTTAGATGGACTAATAAGTTTAGAAAATATAACACCATTCCTACTTGTAATTACTATAATATACTTCTTACTTGGATATTTTACATATGCTTTATTATATGCTTTAACAGGTTCAACAGTAAGCAAGCCAGAAGATATACAATCAGCAAACTCACCAGTTGCAATACTTGCAGTAATAGGCTTTTATCTTGCATACTTTACAATGATGAATCCAACAAGCGAGCTAAATACATTTGCTGGAATATTCCCATTATCATCGCCATTCTGTATGCCATTTAGAGTAATGTCAGGATTAGCAAGTTATGGAGAAATAGCATTATCAGTAGCATTATTAGCAGTTACAATATTTATAATAGCCAAAGTATCTATCAAAATATACTCAAGTGCAATACTAAACTATGGAAGTAAGATAAATTTTAAAGATATAATGAAGATATATAAAGATAAGAATAATTAAACAATTGGGTGATTTTGGGGACGGACTCAAAAATCACCCAATTTTTTTGTAAAAACTCTTGACAATTACAAACAATTGTTTTATAATAACTATGGTGGTTAAATATGGAAAGACAAATATTACATATAGATGTTAATAATGCTTTCCTTAGCTGGACAGCAGTTGAAATGTTAAAAAATGGAGAAAAGTTAGATATTAGAACTATACCTGCGATAATTCGGAGGAGATGAAACAAGAAGATCAGGAATAGTACTTGCAAAAAGTATGTTAGCAAAAAAATGCGGAGTAAAAACAGGAGAAACAATATATGCAGCTAAGAAAAAATGTCCAGGACTCAATGTGTATTTAGGGTGTGAATATAAAATATATAGAGAATATTCAGATAAACTATATAATTTACTTTTAGAATATACAGATAAAATAGAAAGATATAGTATAGACGAATGTTTTATGGATATGACAAATTATTTAATGAGTGACACACTTATAAATAAAGCAAATGAAATAAACAGACGAGTTAAAGAAGAATTAGGATTTACGGTAAATATAGGCGTTGCACATAATAAACTACTTGCTAAAATGGCATCAGACTTCACAAAACCAGATAAAGTACATACACTATTTGAAAACGAGATAGAAAATAAAATGTGGAAGCTACCAGTATCAGAACTATTTATGCTTGGAAGAAAATCAGTTCCCAAACTAGAAAATATGCATATAAAAACAATAGGAGATTTAGCTAAATATGACAAAGAAAAGTTAATGAAAGTATTTGGAAAACATGGTATCATAATGTGGGAATATGCTAATCGGAATTGACAATTCAGAAATAATATTTGAAAGAGAAAAGCCAAAAAGCATAGGAAATTCAGTAACAACGCCAAATGATGTAAGAAACAAGGAAGAATTAGAAAAAATATTATTCGCATTAACAGAACAAGTGACATATAGATTAAGAAAGGAAAATTTACTTGCAAATGTAGTAAATGTACAACTTAGGACAAAAGATTTTGTAGACTTCTCACATCAAAAGAAATTAGAAACATCTATATCAAATACAAAAGAAATATATAAAACAGCAAAAGAATTACTAAATGAAATGTTTAAACAAGGAATGGCAATTCGTTTAGTAGGTATGAGAGTTGATAATCTAGTAGATAAAAATAAGCAACAATTATCATTATTTGATACCAAAGATAATGACAAACAAAATACAATAGACAACACCATAGATAGACTAAAAGAAAAATATGGATATAATTTTGTAACTAGAGCATCTAACTTAAATATCGAAAACATTGTTAAAATCAGAAAAAAGGACTAATTCCATAATTTCACAAAAAATACACAAAAAGTTAATATGAAGTTAACATTTAGATAATATAATGACTTCAGAACAAAGGAAAGGAGGAGATTAAAGGAGTAAATATAGAATTAAAAAATGAAGGAAGTTTAATATCTAACAGTTTAGTACCAATAAATATAAGAACCTCACCTACCATCACATGCAAAGCCTGTGGGTGGGTACCTGAGAACCTTGTTGTTTTCACAATAAAAGATAATGAATTTGGTAAGTTTATGCAAATTTATGAAATGGCAAATAATAAACTACTAGAAAAGCTATCTTCAGTAAAAGAAGAAATTAACAATATGTATGGGTATGATATGATGAACAATATAACTAGTAGGATAAAAACTCCTCAGAGTATATTAAACAAAATGAAGAAAAAGCGTTATGAGTTAAACTATAAAAATCTTGTACAAAATATAGACGATATAGCAGGAATTAGAATAACTTGCCCATTCAAAAATGATATTCTAACAATAAAAGAGATAATAGGAGAAATGGAAGACATTAAGATTATACAAGAAAAAGACTACATAAAAAAGCCAAAAGAAAGTGGATACTCAGCATTTCACTTGATAGTTGAAGTTCCAATAAACTTCAAAGAAAAAGAGCTATATGTAAAGTGTGAGATACAAATAAGAACTATGGCAATGGACTTTTGGGCAACAGCAGAACACAAGATGAGATATAAAACAAAGAAAAAAATGTCATGGCTAGATTCACAAAAATTATCTTGGTATGCAAAAATTATAAATATGTTAGATACAAAACTTTCAAGGTTGTATATGAAGGGATAAAAATAGCTATTATATATAAAAAGAAGAAGTAAGAAAAGATGATTACTTCTTCTTTTGTCATAAAACTTGTTACTAGTCAGCCTTAAAATAAAAAAGCAAATAAAATATATAAAAATAAGTGTAATGAGCGTTGGATTGGAAGGTTTTTTAGAAATTGTTAGATAGAAAATGAGGGATGTTCACGTAGATTTATGAAATAAATCTTACAAAGTGAAAGAGGCGCATTTTCTATCATTACAATTTCTTAAAAGCTGTATTGACAAGCGAGTGTAACGTTTTTTTATATATTTTATTTGTTATATAATAATTGCAAATAACTGACTAGTAACATAAAATTAATAAAAAGTTGATTTTACAGTAGTTTTATCATAAAAACTGTGATATAATATAGTATTATTAATGAAACAAAGGAACTTTTATGGAAGAATATATGAGACTTGCAATAGAACTTGCAAAAAAAGGAATAGGATATACAAATCCAAATCCAATAGTAGGTGCTGTTGTAGTAAAAGATAACAAAATAATAAGCCAAGGCTATCATGAAAAATATGGTTCATACCATGCAGAAAGGAACGCTTTACTTAACCTAGAAAATGCAGAAGGAGCAGACTTATATGTTACACTAGAACCATGCTCACACTTTGGCAAAACCCCACCATGCACAGACATAATAATAGAAAAAAAGATAAAAAGAGTAATAATAGGAGCAAAAGATCCAAATCCATTAGTTGCAGGAAAAGGAATAGAAAAACTAAAACAAGCAGGAATAGAAATAATATATGGAGTTTTAGAAAAAGAATGTTTAGCTCTAAATGAAATATTTTTTCATTATATTAAAACTGGAAAGCCATTTGCTGCAATCAAGTATGCAATGACTTTAGATGGAAAAATTGCATGTTATACAGGTGATTCAAAATGGATAACAGAAGAAAATACAAGAAACCATGTACAAAACTTAAGAAAAGAATATTCTTCAATTTTAGTACGGAATAAATACAGTAAAACTAGATAATCCAATGTTAAATTGCAGAATAGAAAAAGGAGTAGATCCAATAAGAATAATATGTGATACTAATGTAGATATAGACTTGAACAGTAATATTGTAAAAACAGCAAAAGATATTAGAACAATAATAGCTTATTGCAATGAAGCTAACAAAGAAAAAATAGAGAAATTAAAAGAAAAACAAATAGAATTAATAAAAGTCCCATACCAAAATGGAATAGACTTAGAAGCTTTAATGAAAATCTTAGGACAAATGAAGATAGATAGTGTCCTTATAGAAGGTGGAGGGAATATTAACGCTTCAAGCATAGAAGAAGGAATAGTAAATAAAGTTTATGCATATATTGCTCCTAAAATAGTAGGAGGGAAAGAAAGTCTTTCTCCTATAACAGGAAAAGGAATAGAATATATGAAAAATGCAATTAAGTTAAAAAATGTAAATTTAGAAAAAATAGGGAATGACTTTTTAGTAACAGGATATATCAAATAGTAGAAAGGAAGAACGATGTTTACAGGTATTATAGAAGAACTAGGAAAAGTAAAAAGTATAGAAACATTAGGAAATTCAGCTAAATTAATGATAGAATGTAAAACTGTATTAGAACGGAACAAAAATTGGAGATAGCATAGCAGTAAATGGTATTTGCTTAACTGTAACAAAAATAGCAGATAAATTCTATGAAACAGATGTAATGCCAGAAACTATGAAAAGAAGTTCCTTGAGAACAATAAAAAAAGGAACCTATGTAAATTTAGAAAGAGCATTAACACTAAATGCAAGATTAGGTGGACACATAGTTTCAGGACATATAGATGGAACTGGTATAATAGAAAATATAGAAAAAGATGAAAATGCAATATGGTATATAATTACAGCAGACAAAAATCTTTTGAAATACATAGTAGAAAAGGCTTCTGTTGCACTTGATCGGAATAAGTTTAACAGTTGCCGAAAGTTCAAAAGATACTTTTAAAGTATCTATAATACCACACACACAAGAAAATACAAATTTAAAATATAAAGAAAAAGGTGACACAATAAACATAGAATGTGATATAATAGGAAAATATGTAGAAAAGTTATTAAATAAACAAGAAGAAAAAGGAATAACAAAAGAATTTTTAATAGAGAATGGGTTTTAGGAGGTTTAACAGATGTCAGTAAAACAAGCATTAGAAGATTTAAGAAACGGAAAAATAATAATAGTTACAGACGACGAAGAAAGAGAAAACGAAGGGGACTTCATATGCGCTGCAGAATTTGCAACACCTGAAAATGTAAATCTTATGGCAAAATATGCAAAAGGACTTATATGTATGCCTATGAGTAAAAAAATATGTGAAAAGCTATCATTAAAACCAATGGTAGAAAAAAACACAGATAATCACGAAACCGCTTTTATGACATCAATAGACTATATAGATACAACAACAGGAATATCAGCTTATGAACGTTCTATAACAGCAATAAAAGCTGTAGAAGATGGAACAACAGGTTCGGACTTTAGAAAACCAGGACATATGTTTCCACTAGAAGCAAAAGAAAACGGAGTACTAGAAAGAAACGGACATACAGAAGCAACCGTTGATTTAATGAAACTTGCAGGACTTAAAGAATGTGGTCTATGTTGTGAAATTATGGAAGATGATGGACATATGATGAAAAATGATAGGCTTGAAGAACTTGCAAGAACTTTGAATCTTACTAAAATTAGTATAGAAGAATTGATACAATACATATTAGAAAACGAAAAAAGAGTAGAGAAAAAAGCTGAAGCAAAACTACCAACTAAATATGGAGATTTTACAATTACAGCTTTTCAAAACAAAGTAACAAATGAAGTGCATGTTTCCCTTACTATGGGAGAATTTAAAGAAAATGAAGAAGTACTATGTCGAGTACATTCAAAATGTTTAACAGGTGATGTTTTTGGTTCACTAAAATGTGACTGTGGAGAACAACTAGAACTTGCAATGAAAGAAATAGCAAAAGCAAAAAAAGGTGTAATTTTATATATGGAACATGAAGGCAGAGGGATAGGTATAATAAACAAAATTAAAGCATATAAACTACAAGAACAAGGACTAGATACAGTTGAAGCAAATTTAAAACTTGGATTTGAAGCAGATTTGAGGGATTATAGAGATGCAGCAGAAATGCTTAAAATACTTGGAATAAATAAAATAAAACTTCTAACAAATAATCCAACTAAAATAGAAGGATTATCAAAATATGGAATAGATGTAACTTCAAGAGAAAAAATAGAAGTAGAGCCTAATGATATAAACTTAAACTATTTATTAACAAAACAAAATAAAATGAGTCACATGACAGACTATAAGAACCTGACCCACCTCACAGGCAAAGCCAGTGGGTGAGGTACCCAAGAAACCTTGTTGTTTCACAATAAAAATTAATAAATTAAAAGGAGGAATTAACAATGAAAATTTTAGAAGGAAATGTAGTAGGAAGCAAGATGAAAATAGGAATAGTTGCAGCTAGGTTTAATGAATTTATTGTATCAAAACTAATAGGAGGAGCAGAAGACGCATTAATAAGACATGGAGTTGGAAAAGATGACATAGAACTAGCTTGGGTTCCAGGTTCATTTGAAATACCAATAGTAGCACAAAAAATGGCAGAAAGTAAAAAATATGATGCTATAATTTGTTTAGGAGCTGTTATAAAAGGAGCAACTGATCATTATGATTTTGTATGTGCAGAAGCAAGTAAAGGAATTGCAACAGTTGGAATGAAAACAGGAGTGCCAACATTATTTGGAGTACTTACAACAGATAATATTGAACAAGCAATAGAAAGAGCAGGAACAAAAGCAGGCAACAAAGGGTATGATACCGCTTGTGCAGCAATTGAAATGGTAAATCTAATGAAAAATATTTAATAGATGGAGTAAATAATATGAATACAGAAAAGAAACATATTATTGTTGCAGGCGTACCTAGAACAGGTAAAACTCTTAGCATCTGTAAAGCACTGGAAAAAAACAGGTTATTATCAACATATTATGATGGATTCTATAACTCAATCATTTGAATATATATTCCCTCAGTTAGAAATTTTTGACGGAAAAACTTGGGGAATAGGAATAGAAAAAGTAAGCGAAAAATTAATTGACTTTTTGGCACATTTTGTACAGACTGAAAAATATGATGACTTACAATATAGAATGCTAGTAGACATGTATCAATTAATGCCAAAAGACTATTACCAAAAAATCAATCAAGAATGTTGTAGGGCATATTTTGTTGGATATCCAAATGTAGATATAAATCAAAAAGTTGAAACTATAAGAAAAAATGAAACTAAATGGGATTGGACTAGACCATTAGGTACTTTAGAACTAATAGAAAGAATAAAAGTATATAAATATGAAAGTCAATTAATACAAGAACAATGTAAAAAATATAATTTACCATTTTTTGACTTCAGTAAAAGTATAGATAAGAGTACTAAAGAAATTGTAAATTATATTTTAAAGGATAATAATTATATATTTCAAGCACTTAAAGCTATATAAAATCATACAGCTTTAAGTGCTTTTGTTGTACATTAGTTTCTTTTATATGGAGCTTTTTCATCAGTTAATTCTAAGATGTAGTCTACGGATATATTATATAATTTCGCAAGAGTGATTAAAGTATCAAGAGGTATGTCTCTTTTTCCTGTTTCATATCTTGAATACTGTTCTCTTTTCATATTTGTTATCTTACCAATATAGTTTTGGGTATAATCATTATCTTCTCTTAATTCTTTTAATCTTTTTAGATACATATATATTTTTCTCCTTTTTTATTAAATCTCTATTGACATTGTAACCGATTGGTCATATAATATGTATAAATGTAACTTAATGGTTACCAAAAGTAAAAAATAAATCTCTTTATGGTTGGAAATTGGAATAGTTTTGGTTTTGTTTGGTTTTGGCTTTGACTATTTTGGTTTCTAACCATA
>CANPOS010000008.1 GCA_947575745.1 uncultured Clostridium sp. | reverse complement strand
GGGATACAAGCAAAAGACAAAGCAGGAAACAAAACAGAAGGGACAAAAACAATAATAGTACAAAAAGATAGTAAAGCTCCAATAGACTTTTTACCAAGTATAGTAGAAGGGTCAATAACAGCACATGAATTTACAGTTACTGCAGGAACAACAGATGAAATATCAGAAATATCACATTACAACTTCTATGTAAAACAAGGAGCAACAATAGTAAAAGAGCTAAAAAACAATGAAGAAGGAAGGTTCAATGTAACAGGCTTAGAAGGAGAAACAACATATAATATAGTAGTAGAAGCAGTAGATAAAGCGGGAAATATAAAAACAGGAACAGGGATAACAGTAACAACTTTGGTAGCAAATACACCACCGACAAAAGCAAGTGTTTCACTTAACTCAAAAGGAACAAATTATATAAAAGTAAATGCAAAATCAACAGATGCAGATGGAGACCAATTAACATACACATTGAGATATGGAACAAGTTCTAGTAATTTAAACTATTCAACACAGTTAGCAAATCAAACACAGGATGTACAAATAGCAATACAAACTTCGACATTAAGTCAATATACATATTATTATTGGAGAGTAGATGTATCAGATGGAAAAGTAACAACTCAAGGTGATGTGCAAACACAGATTAGAACATATTGCTCAGGAACAGGCTATACATGTAATGGACCATTTATTGAAGAAAATGGACAAAAATGTACTGCAAGTGGGTGTAATGAAGGAAAGGCTTCCGAAGAATGTCTTCTACCTCTACATGTTTTTACAAAAGATAGATATGCAACTGATGGAGATTACTTCTACTGTAGCCATTGTAGGGTTAAAACAACATGGAGACATGCTGGGCTAAGGTGCACTGAAAAGCATACCCCAATTGGTAATAAACTATATTGTTCTAGTTGCCGGTGGTAATGGGGATATGTTTACTGATTATTCTACTTATCTGTGGTCTCTCTACTCAGAGTCTTACTCAGATAGGCTATGTCACATTAAAGTTACGAGGACCTGCTCGGTTTGCGGAGGAGATGGATTAGTTGATAAACAAATCAGTTGTTCTCATAGTCACTATTCAACACACAGCTATTGTAGGCATGGACGAGTAGGAATGCATGATTAAAAATACAATTTTTAATATCAAAATTTAAAATAAAGAAAAATTCCCAAAAACTGGTATTTTTGAATGACTCAAGTGGGACGGTTCTGAATAGGACATTTTAAGAAGATTAGGAACACAACCCAAAAAATATAATAGAAACTTTAGGAGGAGCTTAGCTTCTCCTATTTTTTAGTCTTCATTAAATTTCTCTGAAAATATATCCAAAACTATTTGCAAAAAAATAATTAAATGATATAATCTACAATGAATAATTATATTGATGTAAAAATAAACAAAGGAGGCTCGTATACATGGGAAATATTGTTGTCTTAGATGAACTAACAATAAATAAGATTGCAGCCGGAGAAGTAATAGAAAGGCCAGCATCGGTAATAAAAGAAATGGTAGAAAATTCAATTGATGCTGATGCAAAAAACATAAGTGTAGAAATAAAAAATGGTGGAATATCATATATAAGAATAACAGACGACGGAAAAGGAATAGAAAAAGAAGATTTAGAGCTATCATTTGAAAGACATGCAACAAGTAAAATTAGACAAGCAGAAGACTTAAATGAGGTTAAATCAATGGGATTTAGAGGTGAGGCATTAGCAAGTATTGCAGCAATAGCAAAAGTAGAAATGATATCAAAGACAAAAGAAGCAGAAATAGGAAATAGAATACTTGTAGAAGGTGGAAAAGTATTAGAATTAGAAGAATGTGGATGCCCAGATGGTACAACAATTACAGTAGAAAATTTATTCTACAATACGCCTGTAAGATATAAATTTTTGAAAAAAGATTACACAGAAACAGGATACATAGAAGATGTAATAACAAGACTTGCACTAGTACACCCAGAAATATCATTTAAATTAATAAATGCGGGAAAAACAATAATTCAAACAACAGGAGATGGGGACTTAAAAAATGTAATATATAGCATATATGGAAAAAATGTAGCAACAGCATGTTTAAATGTAAATTACAATTATGAAGGAATGACTATAGCAGGAGTGGTAGGAAAGCCAGAGATTGCTAGATCAAATAGAGGAAATCAATTATTTTTCGTAAATAAAAGATATGTAAAAGACAGAATATTATCAAATGCAACAGAAAAAGCATTTAAAGGTATGATACCGATAGGAAAGTTTGGATTTGTAATATTAAACCTAGAAATGGAACCTAATGGAGTAGATGTAAATGTACATCCAGCAAAGTTAGAAGTTAGATTTGAAGAAGAACAAAAAGTATTTAAAGCAATATATTATGCAATACAAGACACTTTGCTTAAGGCAGAACTTATTGCAAATTCAGAAACACAGATAACAGGAAAACTAGAAAAGGGAAATGAAGACAAAGAAGATTACAAAGAAGAAGAAAATACAAATTCAATATCAGGGTTATTTAGAAAAATAGCAAAAAGTACAAATCATGATAAAAATCAAGAACAACCAACTGTGATAGAAAGCATATACAATAGTAAGATGCAAGAAAAAGAGACAGCAAACATAGTAGAACAAGAAGTGATAAAAGAAGAACAGACAAAAGAGGAAAAAGAAGAAAAGATAGAAACTTTAAAACAAGAAAATCTACAAGAACAAGAAGTAGTTGATAAAGAAGCTATAAAAAATACAATAGACGAATTTATGAAAATGGGACAAGCACTTACAGCAGAACAAATAAGAGAAAAACTTGAACAAATATCAAAAGCATCAAGAGTTAATAAATCAGTTGTGCCAAGTGATGTAAAACCTCCTATTGTAGCAGAAACATCAGAAAAATACGAAACAAAACCAATAAACATACAAGAAATAGAAAAGCTTGCACCAGAAATAAAACCTTTAGAAGAACAGCAAGAAGAAATAAAAAAAGAACCAGCATTAGAGCCAGGAAACATACTTGCAAGTATTGTTAAAGAAAGAAATGAGGAACAACAAAAACAAATAGAACATCAAGGAATAGAAACTAAATTCGATGATATGTATGAGCAAATCTTTGGAAAGACAGTAGAAGCAAAGAAAAAAGAAGAAGAAAGCGAAAAGAAGATAAATGCTGAAGACATAGTAAAGAGCGAAACAAATATCATTGAAGAAAGTGAAGAATATAAGGACACTATTCCATACAAATTAATAGGAATTGCATTTAAAACATATATTATACTTGAAATTGAAAATGAACTATATATACTAGATCAACATGCAGCACATGAAAGAATAATGTATGAAAAAGTTAAGAAAAATTATTATTCAGATACAGATAAGGACTCGCAACTTATGCTACTTCCTGATGTAATAACATTAACACATAAAGAAATGGATATAGCAAGGGACAATCTAGATAAATTTGAAAAAGCAGGATTTGTATTAGAGGAATTTGGAGAAAACACAATAAAACTTACAGGAGTTCCAAATATATGCTTAGACTTAGACACAAAAGAACTATTTTTGGAAACCTTAGACGAAATAAATACTGTTGCAAGGACAGCAAAACAAGAAATAGAAGAAAGATTTATTGCAACAATAGCATGCAAAGCAGCAGTAAAAGCTAATATGGCTTTAACAGATGAGGAGGTAACAAGCCTTTTAGATCAACTACTAAAACTTCCAAATCCGTTTACGTGTCCTCATGGAAGACCAACAGCAATAAAACTTAGTAAGACAGATATAGAGAAAAAATTTGCCAGAAGAAAATAAATTCAAACAATAATTAGCATATTACGTCGTTATTTTCAATTAGAAAATCCTCAACGTGCAAAAAAGCACGCCTCCAGTGCTTCTAATTGAAAATGCCTAGTACTATACTAATTCTTATTTGAATTATAATAAAATGAGTTATTAAGAGAGATAGGAGAGAAAACAAATGACAGTAATAAAAGTAATAGCATTTATAATATTTATAATCGCATGTATTGCAATATATCATAACACAAATTCATATGAACCAAAGAAAAGAATACTATTTATAGTAGTAGGAATGGTTTTAATGTATGGAATAACAAGCTTAATGTGTACAACAAATCTAAATGGAATTCAAATAAAAAATGGACAAGCAGTAGAAGACACAGTAAGTGTAATGAAGTGGATTTTCACACCAATAAATGCATTAATATCATTATGTAGCATAGGAAATACTTTAGGAAAAGCAAAAGATCAAGAAATAACAACAGACAAAGCAGGAAAAAGATTAGTAATAATAGCCATAGCATTAATAATAATATTTATATTCGAATCAAGCTATATAAAGAATTTTATAACAACACTATTAGGATAGTTTAAACTAAGAAAAGGTGAACTAAAATGAGCAAACCAAAAGTAATAGTAATATGTGGACCAACTGCATCGCGGAAAAACAGGGATTTCAATAGAACTTGCAAAAAAAATAAATGGAGAAATAGTTTCAGCCGACTCTATGCAGATATATAAAAAATTAAATATTGGAAGTGCAAAACCTAGCGTAGAAGAGATGCAAGGGATAAAACATTATTTGCTAGACTTTTTAGAGCCAGACAAAAGATATAGTGTTGCAGAATATCAAAAAGATGCAATAGAAGCTATTGAACAGATTTTGAAAAATGAAAAAATCCCAATAGTAGTAGGTGGGACACGGACTATATATAAATTCACTTATATATGGAATAGAATATGATAACACAGAAATAAATGAAGAATATAGAAAACAATTAGAGCAAAAAGCAGAAGAAAAAGGCTTAGAAACTCTCTATCAAGAAGCATGCAAAATAGATGAAAAAGCAATGGAAAATATAAGTCCAAACGATAAAAAAAGAATAATAAGAGTGCTAGAGATATATAAGCAAACTGGAAAAACAAAAACAGAACTTGAGGAACATTCAAGAAAAGAATTAAAATATGATTATAAAGTATTTATAACAAATATGGATAGAGAAAAATTATATGAGAAAATAAACAAAAGAGTGGATATAATGCTAGAACATGGCTTGATAGAAGAAACTAAAAATATTCTAAAATCATACAATGAATTTCCAACAGCAATGCAAGCAATAGGATATAAAGAAACAAAAGATTATTTAGATGGAATAATTTCTAAAGAAGAACTAACAGAAAAGATTAAAATGGAAACTAGAAGATATGCTAAAAGACAACTTACATGGTTTAAAAGGATTGAGGATGCAATTTGGCTAGAAATGGAAAATGGAGTAGAGCAAAACCTAAGAAAAATAATGGAGGTACTAGATAACTAATGGATAAAAAGCATAGCATAAAGAAACAAATATTAAAAATGGTAGTTATATTACTTATAGCTATTATTCCACTATGCTTTTTATACAGTTTAATACAATTAATAATAGAGCCAGCTAAAATATTTGTTGTAGAAAATCGGAAAAATATATAATGAAGAATCCACAGTTCGGATATATAATTAGAGAAGAACAAGTATTGAGACGGAGAAAACTACAAAAATGGGCTAGTAGAGATAAAACCAGAAGGCTCAAAAGTATCAAAAGGAGATAATGTATTTAGATATTATAGTCATAATGAAGAACAACTAAAAAAGAAAATTGCAGAACTAGATACAGAGATACAAGAAGCTTTAGATGGGCAAACAAATGCATATTCAGCAGATATACAAATTTTAGAAAGGCAAATAGAAGAATATCTTGAGAAACTATTAGATACTAACAATTTAGGAGAAATAGGAGAATACAAGACTAATATTTCAGAAACACTAATAAAAAAAGCAAAAATTGCAGGAGAACGAAGTCCATCAGGTTCACACATAAAAAATCTGATTGAAAAAAGGAGAAGTTATGAAGAAGAGCTTAATAATGGACAAGAATATATAAAAACAGAAAGTAGTGGCTTGGTATCATACAGAATAGATGGACTAGAAGAAGTATTGTCACCAAATAATTTCGAAAATATAAACGAGAGACTATTATCAGGATATAATCTTAAAACAGGGCAAATAGTGCCAGCCAGTAAAGAAGCAGGAAAGATTGTAAACAATTATGTATCATATGTAGTAGTTTTTTTGAACTCAGAAGAAGCAAGATATGCAGATGTTGGAAAAACAACAGCAATGCTTAGACTTTCAGATACAAAAGAGGTAAATGCGGAACTGGCATATAAAAAACAAGAAGATGGTAAAGTAATGCTTATTTTTAAAATAAACAAGAGTGTGGAAGACTTAATAGCATATAGAAAAATATCAGTAGATGTAATATGGTGGAGTTATTCAGGGCTAAAAATACCTAACGTCGCATTAATACAAGAAGAAGATAAATATTATGTCATAAGAAATAGAGCAGGATACAAAGATAAAATATTAGTAAAAGTATTAAGACAAAATAAAACATATTCAATAATAGAAAACTATAAATCAGAAGAATTAAAGGAGTTAGGATATTCACAAGATTATATAAATTCAAGGAAAACTATAGCAATATATGATGAGATTTCGACAAAGAGCGACAAATAATATTACATTAATATTACAAAAACATTAAAAGTTTGTTACGTAAAAAAAAACTATTGACAAATTCAAATAAAAGTAAGATACTATATATAGAAAAACGCACAAAGGAAAAATTAGGAGGTTTTTTATAAATGGCTGGAAGTAATTTGATGAATAAAGTATGGAATTTTTTTGGAATAGAACAAGATGAGGATTATGAAGAGGATGAAGAATTAGAAAATTACGAAGAAGAATATGAACAAGAAGAAGAGGAAGAAGATAGAAAATTATTTGGAAGAAAAAATAAAGTAATAAATATGCCACAGGCAAATCAGGTAAAAATGATAATATCACAACCAACAACATTTGAACAATCAGAAGAGATATGCCAATATTTAAAAGAGAGAAAATCATGTATTGTTAATCTTGAGTATGTAAACAAAGATGTAGCAAGACGTGTTGTAGATTTTATTAGTGGTGGAGTTTATGCTTTAAATGGTCATATACAGAAGATATCTAATTCAATATTTTTAATTGCGCCAGCAAACTACGATATATCTAATGAAATGGGAAGAGAAGAAGTAAAAAGTAAGCTTTCAGTATCATGGCTTAAATAAATAAAAGACATTTAAAAGGCGAAATTAATAATAAAATTTCGTCTTTGTTTGTATATGTTATATAAATATGAGGCAAAATAATATTGCCAGGAGGGAGACAAAACATGATTACACCATTAGACATAGAAAACAAGAAATTTTCAAAAAAAGCAATAAGCGGTTATAGCACAGAAGAAGTTGACGATTTTTTAGATGAATTAACAGTAGAATATGAAAAAATATATAAAGAAGTAGCAGATTCAAAACAAACAATAGAGGAATTAAATGCAGAACTTGCTAAATATAAATCAATGGAATCAACACTTCAAAATACTCTAGTTATGGCACAAACAACAGCAGAAGAGGTAAAAAATGTAGCAAAACAACAAGCGGATGTAATTATAAATGAAGCACAAAATGTAGCTAAAGAAGAATTGTCAAAAATTAATTCTGAAATAAAAATGAAAGAAAAAGAATTAGAAGATTTAGACAAACAATTTGATGTATACAAAGCAAAGATGGAATCATTATTAATATCTCAGCTAGAATTATTAAAGAATTCATCAAAAGATCAAAAATAGAGTGCATCAACAAAAATATACAATAGTGGGAGCTAAAATTAAATTTTGGCTCTCATTTTAAATTATGTAAAACATTTACATAGATAGCAAATTATGATATAATAGCATTAAGTATTCCAGTTGAAGCATCTGGTGCAAGACAGATGTAATCCAAAATCTTTTGTTAGAGGTGGATTTAATGAAATTTTATAAAGTAGTAGTTGAGAAACAATGTGAGAAACAATGGAATTATTTGCAAGATATTTCTGATGCAACTAGGAAATTCGAGAGGGAAGTAGAGGAATATTTAAATCTTGGTTGGATCTTGCAGGGGGGGGCAAGTGTAACTTTAGATAACGATAAAAATATTATTTTCAGCCAAACACTCTACTTAGAGGGCTGATCTAAAAAAAGCAATTGCAACTTGCAGTGCAATTGCTTTTATAATAAAATTAAATAAAAAGGAGTTAGAAAATGTCAAAAGTAAATAGTATAAGAGAAGATACATATATAAACTTAAATCAAAAACTAAAAGAAGATATAATAAAAGGGTTAAAAGAGACATTAGAAGAATGTATAAGTGAAGAAGAAGTTAAACGGAAGTAAATGAAACAAATAATAGATATATTCAACAAAATCCCACACAAATTCTTCCAAAACCCTTGACAGTTGACAATAATATGATAAAATATTATAGTAAGTTAAAATATATTCTAAAATAATTAGCTATATATATTATCTGTACATTGAAAATTAAATAGGAAAGAGGTAGAATTTATGGACAATATTATAACCATAATCGCCACTGTCCTAATCTCAGGAATAATATTTATTCCAATAGGTGTAATAATTAGAAAAAAAATTGCTGAATCAAAAATATCAGGAGCAGAAAGTGAAGCAAAAAGACTATTAGAACTTGCAAATAAAGAAGCTGAAAATATAAAAAAAGAAGAAATATTTAAAGCTAAAGAAGAAATTATGCAAGCCAGAAACGAGCTAGATAGAGAGATTAGGGAAAGAAGAGGCGAAGTACAAGCTCAAGAGAAAAGACTTATTCAAAAAGAAGAAAACCTTGATAAAAGGTCAGAGAATTTCGAGAAAAAAGAAAAAGACATTGAAAGAAGAATGCAAGAAGCAGAGAATAAAAAAAATGAATTGCAAGAACTTATATCAAAGGAAATGGAGGAGCTTCAAAGAATATCAGGCTTAACAGAAGAAGAAGCAAAAGCAAGAATTCTAGCAGAACTTGATAAGCAAATGACTAACGAAAAAGCTGCATTAATTAAAGAAATAACAGAAAATGCTAAAGAAGAAGCAGCAAAAAATGCTAGAGAAGTACTTACTTATTCTATTCAAAAATGTGCAGCAGATCACACTTCAGAAACTACTGTATCAATAGTTGCACTTCCAAGTGATGAAATGAAAGGAAGAATTATTGGTAGAGAAGGTAGAAATATAAAAGCATTAGAGACATTAACTGGAATAGACCTAATTATAGATGATACACCAGAAGCAGTTGTCTTATCAGGTTTTGATCCATTAAGAAGAGAAGTTGCAAAAATAGCACTTGAAAAATTAATAGAAGATGGAAGAATACATCCCGCAAAAATTGAAGAAATGGTAGAGAAGGCAAAAGAACAAGTTGCAGAAACAATTAAATCAGAAGGAGAAAGAGCTACTCTTGAGACAGGAGTTATGGGATTAAATCTTGAACTTGTAAAACTAATAGGAAAGCTAAAATATAGAACAAGTTATGGACAAAATGTATTAAATCACTCTATAGAAGTATCTAACCTTGCTAGAATTATGGCAGAAGAACTAGGATTAGATAGTAAAAGAGCTGCAAGAGCAGGACTTTTACATGATATAGGAAAAGCATTAGACCATGACATGGAAGGAACACACGTAGAAATAGGAGTAGAAATACTTAAAAAATTCAAAGAAAATCCATTAGTAATAAATGCAGTAGAAGCACACCATGAAGATGTAGAACCACAAACTTTAGAAGCAGTTCTTGTACAAGCTGCAGATGCAATTTCAGCATCTCGCCCAGGAGCAAGACGTGAAACATTAGAAGCCTACATAAAGAGATTAGAGAAACTAGAAGAAATTGCAGACTCATTTGAAGGTGTTGATAAATCATTTGCAATACAAGCAGGACGTGAAGTTAGAATAATTGTTAAACCTGAAAAAGTTTCAGAAGCAGGAATAACAATAATGGCTAGAGACATTGCAAAGAAAGTAGAAAGCGAAATGGATTATCCAGGACAAATAAAAGTAAATGTTATAAGAGAATCAAGAGCAATTGAATATGCAAAATAAAAAAATTAAAATACCAGGTGTTATTTTTAGCATCTGGTATTTTTTAGTTGATTTATTGCTCAAATTATAGTATTATATAATTCGAGGAGGAAAACATATGAAGATATTAGTTATAGGAGATTTAGTTGGAGAGAGTGGCTTTAAAAAACTAGAAACAGAAATAGGAAAAATAAAAGAAGAAAATAATATAGATTTTACAATAGTTAATGGAGAAAATGTAGCAGATGGGATGGGAATTATAAAAAAGTTATTTGATGGGATAATAAATGCTGGCGTGGACGTTGTAACAATGGGAAATCATACATGGGGAAAGAGAGATATATTTACATTTATAGACGCTAAAAAACTAATAAGACCTGCAAATTATCCAAAAGGAGTTCCAGGAAAAGGATATGGAATATATGAAGCAAATAATAAAAAAATAGCTGTAATTAATTTAATAGGTAGAACTGATATGAATGTACAATCAGAAAATCCATTTTTAAAAGCAGACGAGATTTTAGGTGAAATAAAAGAAAAAGCAGATATAATTATAATAGATTTCCATGCAGAAGCGACTGCTGAGAAAATAGCTATGAGTTACTATTTAGATGGAAAAATTACAGCATTATTCGGAACACATACACATGTGCAAACAGCAGATGAGAGAATTTCAAAAGAAGGAACAGGATATATAACAGATGTAGGAATGACAGGACCAAAAGAATCAGTAATAGGAATGGATATATCAGCATCACTAAAAAGATTTGTTACAACAATTCCAGAAAGATATAGAGTAGCTCAAGGAGATACTATGTTAAATGGAGTTATATTTGAAATTGATGACGAAACTTGTAAAACAAAAAAAATTACGAGAATTAATCGTTAAAAAAAGTCGAAAAATATACTTTTTTAACGTACGAAACTTCCACTTTTTACCAAAAAGTACTAGACTTTGTGACTTAAATGTAATATAAATAGTAATGTTCAAATGAAACAAAAAAATAAATTAGAGGAGGCACAAACAATGGAAGTTTTAAAAATCTCATCAAAATCAAATCCAAATTCAGTGGCAGGAGCAATTGCTGGTTTGGTAAAAGAAAGTAACAAAGCAGAAATGCAGGCAATTGGAGCAGGAGCATTGAACCAAGCAATTAAGGCAGTGGCAATCGCAAGAGGATTTGTAGCGCCATCAGGAGTGGATTTAGTATGTGTACCAGCTTTTGCGGAAGTTGAGGTAGAAGGTGAAGATAGAACTCGGAATTAAGATTCTTGTAGAATCAAGAAACTAAATTATATAACGTTGGCAGCCTAAAAGGCTGTCTTTTTTAACGCATTACTAGTCAGCCTTAAAATAAAAAAACAAATAAAATATATAAAAATAAGTGTAAAGAGCGTTGGATTGGAAGGTTTTGTAGAAATTGTTAGATAGAAAATGAGGGATGTTCACGTAGATTTATGAAATAAATCTTACAAAGTGAAAGAGGCGCATTTTCTATCATTACAATTTCTTAAAAGCTGTATTGACAAGCGAGTGTAACGTTTCTTTATATATTTTATTTGTTATATAGTAATTGCAAATAACTGACTAGTAACACAATTATAACACATCCTTTACGGATTTTATCCTAACACTTGTTTTATAGACATTAGTTATGATATAATGCAATCTAGAAAGAAAGGGTTAAAAATGGAAGAAAATCAAGTAGAAGGTAGAAATGCTGTATTAGAATTATTAGAAAGCAATAAAGATATAAATAAAATATTTGTACAAGCAGGAGAAAAACATGGCTCAATAATGAAAGCGATTGGAAAAGCAAAATCAAAAGGAATAGTTATAGTAGAAGTACAAAAAAGAAAATTAGACGAAATGGCAACATCAAACAACCACCAAGGAATAATTGCAATAGTTCCACCATTTGAATATGTAGAGGTGGAAGACATTTTAGAAGAAGCAAAAATTAGACAAGAAGAGCCATTTATACTGATATTGGATGGAATAGAAGATCCACATAATCTCGGCTCAATAATTAGAACAGCGGAAACAGCAGGAGTACATGGAGTAATTATACCAAAAAGAAGAGCAGTAGCTGTTAATGCAACAGTAAGTAAGACATCAGCAGGTGCGGTAGAATATATGAAGATAGCAAGAGTAAATAACATAAATGATACAATTCAATATCTAAAGGATAATGGAGTTTGGATATGTGGAACAGATATGGATACAGATACAATCTACTACAACCAAGATTATACAATGCCAATAGCAATAGTAATTGGAAATGAAGGAAAACGGCATGAGTAGACTCACAAAAGAAAATTGTGATTTTTCAGTAAAGATTCCAATGAATGGAAAAATAAGTTCACTTAATGCATCAGTATCAGCAGGGATTGTTATATACGAAGCGGTAAAATCAAGAAGTAAGTTAAACAATAAGTAAATTTGGAGGTTTACATTTTGGAAGAAAATAGTGTAATTAGACCAGAACTTGAAGGAATAGAAGAAGAAAGAATGGAAAGGTCTTTAAGACCAAAGACTTTAGAAGAATATATAGGACAAACTAAAGTAAAAGAAAATATGAAGATATATATAGAGGCAGCCAAAAAAAGAGGTGAGCCTCTTGATCATATCCTTTTATATGGCCCACCAGGACTTGGAAAGACTACTCTTTCAAACATTATATCAAATGAAATGAACTCAAATATAAAAATAACCTCAGGGCCAGCAATAGAAAAGCCAGGAGATTTGGCGGCATTACTTACAAATCTTTCAGAATTTGATGTTTTATTCATAGATGAAATACATAGATTAAATAAAAGTGTAGAAGAAATATTATATCCAGCACTAGAAGATTACACATTAGATATAATAATTGGAAAAGGACCAAGTGCAAGATCAATAAGGCTTGACTTACCAAAATTTACTTTAATAGGAGCTACGACAAAAGCAGGTTCACTTACAACACCATTAAGAGATAGATTTGGAATTATATCAAGATTAGAATTATATAATACAGAAGAACTAACAACAATTGTAAAAAGATCAGCAAAAATATTAGAAATAGAAATAGAAGATATAGCAGCAGAAGAAATTGCGAGAAGATCAAGAGGAACCCCAAGAATAGCAAATAGAATTCTAAAAAGAGTAAGAGATTATGCATTAGTTTTAGGAGATGGCAATATAAACCTAAAAATTGCAAAAATAGCACTTGGAAGTCTTGAAATTGATGAATTAGGATTAGACGATATTGATAGAAAAATGCTAGAAACTATGATAGAAAAATACAAAGGTGGACCAGTGCGGAATAGAAACAATAGCCGCAACAATAGGAGAAGAAGCAGACACAATAGAAGATGTATATGAGCCATATCTTATACAAATAGGATTTTTATCACGTACATTAAGAGGAAGAATTGTGCTTCCTGATGCTTATGCGCATCTACGGATACAAGTATGAAAATTAATTTAGGAGAAAAACATGAGAAAACAACTAAAAAATATAGGATTATTTTTAGGTTTAGTAATAATTGTAAGTGGAAATGTATTTATACAAGAACTAGCAAATCTTGACGAGATGTGGGTATATAATTTTGCAAGATGTATGTTAAATGGGCTGTTACCATATAAAGACTTTAGCATAATAATTACTCCGCTTTTTTCAATGGTATCAGCAATATTCTTAAAAATTTTTGGAGACGAGATGGTAGTATTAAGAATTGCAGAGGTTTTTGAAATTGCAACAATACTATTTATGTCCTATAAAATATTAAATGAAATAAAAGTAAATAAAGGAGTAACAGTACTAACAATTTTGCGGAATATATTATATGTATTCAAATGTGTTTTGCTATGATTACAATTGGACAGTGCTATTAATTACCCTAATTTTACTATATATAGAATTAAAGAATAAAAAAGAAAGTCTATATTTGGATATAAAAAAAGAAATGCTTTTGCGGAATATTAGCAGGAAGTACAATATTATTCAAACAATCAACAGGACTAGTTTTAGCAGTTGCATTTGCAGGGTATAAAATATTAGAAATTAGAAAAAGAGAAGATATAAAAAGCTATTTGAAAGTTTTAGGAGTAAGACTAATAGGTATCCTAATTCCATTACTAGTTTTTGCAATATATTTAACATACAATAATATTTGGGCAGAATTTATAGATTATGCGATAGTTCGGAATAAAAACATTCTCAAATACAGTACCATATGGAAGACTTATGGACGGAGGAAGATATGAAGCATTAGCATATCTAATGCCATTAGCACTAGTTACATTTATTACAATAAGCATATTTACACTAACTCAAAACAGTATAATAGATAAAAGATGGAGTAAGAATATACGTATTTTTATGGTATATGACTTAGCAGCTTTTTGTATTATTTACCCTATATCAGATAAAAACCATTTTGCAATAGGTACGATATGTATAATTTTAACAATAGTATACTTATTTTATGAAGTAGTTACATACTTTTTGAGAATAAAAAATAAAGACAAACTAAAATTTATTCTAAAAACTTTTGTAGAAGCTGTATCAGTATTATCATTTATTGGATATATGGGAATAAGCTTATTATTCATGACAAACTATTTCGTAAAATTAAATAATCAAGAGTACTTAAATCACTTCAAATATATTACGACTAATGAAGGCTTAAAAACGAGAATAGATATAGTTGATAAATATATGTTAGATAAAAAAGAAGAAGGAAAAACAGTATACATGCTAGATTCGATGGCAGCAGTTTATATGATACCAACAAGTGAATATAACAAAGATTATGATATGTTTAATGTAGGAAACTTTGGAGCAAAGGGAGAGAAGCGGAATAATAGAAGATTTAGAAGCAAAAGAAAATGTTATATTATTAGTATTACAAGATGGATACTCTAAAAATTGGCAATTACCAACAAATGTAATAAATCATGTGAAAGAGAACTTTGAACATATTGATAGTGTCGAAATATTTGATGTATATACACATGCCTAAAATGTGGAGGAAATAATGGGGATAATATATTTAGTATCAGTAATACTTTTAAGTGTTGGATTTATAGCTATAAAAAAATCAGAAAAAGAATTAGATTTAATAAGCTTTATAGGAATAACAATAGTAGTACTTCTTGCATATAATGCATTTATTTGTTATGTTATAAACTTTGTACAAATTCCAACTACATTATTAAATCTTAGCATTATAAATCTAATATTTGCAGGAATAATGTTTGGAATTATTATAAAGAAAAAGGAAAGACAAAAATATAAAATAGACAAATTTGGAATAGTAGCAGTATTAATCATATTACTCGCAACACTTTTGGTATCTTACCTTAACTTTGGATTTCCTTTTAACATAAAATATGAATCAGGAGATCCAGCAATTCATTATAGAACATCAGAAATCTTCAAAACAGAAAAAAGTTTACTTAATTTATATAGAGACGAAGTACATGGAGGATTTACAGGAAGAAAGATAGGTTCATATGTAAACAGTGGAATTATCATGCAATGTCTTGAAGGGATTACAGATAGCATAAGTAACTATAAAATATTTATAGGATTTGGGATATTCATACTATTTATGACAGGATATATTATGTACTCTACCCTAGAGAAATTTACAAAAAAGATGGGAAGCAAGATAGTAGCATTAATTGTAAGTCTAATATATGTTATGGGGTATCCACTAAATAGCTTATTATTTGGGTTTGAGTATTTAAGCCTAGGAATTTTAGTACTAGGAACAATAGTACACATGATATATTATTTTGAAAAAGAAGAACTAAAATTTCTTTTTTTTGTAATAATATTTGCACTTTTAAGTTTTGAAGTATTTTGCTCATACTATATGTTTGTACCATTTACATATAGTGCACTTTGGATATATTTTTGCATATATAGCAAAAAGAAAAATGGAAAAATATTCTGTAAGAAAAATATAATAATGCTAACAGTAACTTTGCTTTTACCATTTTTACTTGGGTATATATATCATTTGGCACCAAAGTTATATAATATATTTGCTCCAAATAATAATTTTGAAGATATACTTGGACATTCATCAAATATTCTAAACAATCATTTTATACTTTATGGGTATATCTATGTAAATTACTATTCTAATGCCTTATTACTAATTCCATTAGTAATATATTATATTTACAGAAAAATAAAAGAAAAAGAATTTTTATGTTTTGATACAATATTTTTAACATTTTTACTATTATTTATAGGTGTATTAGCAATAGGACTAAAACTAGAAAAAGTATCAGAGTACTTTTTAATGAAAAACTATTATGCTTTATGGTTAATAATGATATATATTAACTTTAAAGCTTTAATGTATATATTTGAAAAAGATATAATAAAACCTTACATTATAATAGGAGCTTATATATTTTTAATAGTTATTAACCTAATAATAATAGATGCACCACTTGGAAAAGGACCAGGAAATCCAAATGAAAACATTGCAAATTTTATGGAAATATTTGGAGTAAACAAAACGATTATAAAAGAAAGAGAAATTGACTATAACTTAGAAGAGATAGAAATATTAAAATATATAAAAAATAACTTAGATTTAGAAAATGATGAAGTAGAATTTATAGCAAATCCAGAGCAAATATTCTGGGAATATGGACTGTTAAATTATATAAATTGTGACGAAGAATTTAAAACATTTAAAGGTAGCGAACAAGATAAAATGACAAAAAAAGCACAGACAGCTTATAAAAAGATAGAAAAGGTAGATTATATGATATATTTTAAAAGGTGTTATTATTATCAAAATGCAAAAGACATATTAGAAAAAGTGCTATTTGAAAATGGAGAAATAATTTTTGAAAATAATGCAGGGGGAATAGTAAAATATAATATAGACTAAAGAGAGGAAAGTAATGGGAATAATATATTTAATATCAGTAATACTTTTATGTGCTGGATTTATAATTATAAAAAAATCAGAAAAAGAGATAGACTTAATAAGCTTTATAGGAATAACAATAGTTGTTCTTCTTGCATATAATGCGTTTATTTGTTATGTTATAAACTTTATACAAATTCCAACAACACTTTTAAATCTTAGCATTATAAATCTAATATTTGCAGGGATAATGTTTGGAATTATTATAAAGAAAAAAGAAAAACAAAAATATAAGATAGATAAATTCGGAATAATTGCAGTAATAGTAATACTATTTGCTGTACTTTTAGTTTCATATTTTAATTTTGGACTTCCTTTTAATATAAAATATGAAACAGGAGATCCAGCAGTTCATTATATGACATCAAGATTATTTGCAGAAGAAGATAGTTTACTTAATTTATATAAAAGTGATATATATGGATCCTTTGAAGGTAGAAAAATAGGCTCATATGTAAATAGTGGAATTATCATGCAATGTTTTGAAGGGATTACAGATAGTATAAGTAACTATAAAATATTTATAGGATTTGGGATATTCATACTATTTGTAACAGGGACTGTTATGTATTCTACCCTAGAAAAATTTACTAAGACTAGAAAAGGACAAATACTAGCTCTAATAGTAAGTCTAATATATGTTATGGGATATCCACTAAATAGTTTACTGTTTGGGTTTGAGTATTTGAGCTTAGGAATTTTAGTACTAGGTGCAATAGTACACATGATACATTACTTCGAAAAAGAAGAGCTAAGTTTCCCATTTTATGTAATAATATTTGCACTTTTAAATTTTGCAGTTTTCTGCTCATATTATATGTTTGTACCATTTACATATAGTGCACTTTGGATATATTTTTGCATATATAGCAAAAAGAAAAATGGCAAAATATTCTGTAAGAGAAACATAACAATGCTAGGAGTAACTTTACTTATACCATTTTTCTTAGGGTATATTTATCATCTAGCACCAACGATATATAATATACTTAACATTGATGCATATAATAATTTAAAAAATTCATTAGATTTTTCTTCTAATGTTCTAAATAATAGTTTTAAACTTTATGGATATATCTATGTAAACTATTATTCAAATGCTTTGATATTTATACCACTTGTTATATACTATATATATCAAAAGAAAAAAGAAAAGAAGCTTTTATCATTTGATACGATATTTTTAGTATGCCTATTATTATTTATAGGCTTATTAGCATTAGGAGTAAAGTTTGAAAAAGTGTCAGAATATTTCCTAATGAAAAACTATTATGCATTATGGTTAGTGCTAATATATATTAACTTTAAAGCATTAATGTATATATTTGAAGAAAATAAGGCAACAGTTTATAGTTTGCTGGGATTTTATATAGTTTTAATAGTTCTTAATATGCTGTTTGCTGATGCACCACTTGGAAAAGGACCAGGAAATCCAAATGAAAATATTTCTAACTTAGTAGAAATATTTGGAGTAAATAAAACAATTATAAAAACAAGAGAAATAGATTACAATTTAGACGAAATTGAAATATTAGAATATGTAAAAGAAAATTTAGATTTAAGTAATGATAAAATAGAATTTTTGGCAGATTCAGAGCAAATATTCTGGGAATATGGAATGCTAGACTATATAAATTATGATACATTTTTTGAAGAACCAAGTTATAGTGGACAAGATAAATTAACTTTAAAAGCAATGTATGCATATCAAAAAATTGGAAGAGTAGATTATATAGTATATTTCAATAGGAGCTTCTATTACAACGAATTAGATGAGAAAAAATTTTTAGAAAGCGGACAAATAGTATTTGAAAATGAAGCAGGAGGAATTATAAGATATGAGATATAAAGGAAAGAATCAAATAAAAGCATTAATTGCAGCAGGATTACTTACTTTAGGATTATCAAGTTGCAGTAAACCAATACAAGGATATACTATTCCAGAAGAAAAGCCAGAAATTGTGGAAAACAATAAAGAAAATGAACATAAGGCAGAAGTAGAGGAGTTAATAGATAGTACTGAAAAAAGATATGAAGATATAGAAGAATTTAAAGAAACTTTGAAAGAAGGCTTTAAAAAAGTTGGAGTTACTTTAGATAAAGCAAGTGACGAGTTCGTATCAAGCATTGTAATAGATGGAACTAATGTTACAATAGAATTAGTAGATGGCAGTCAAGTATCAGGAACTTTATATAATCTACAAATATTTGATGTAAATTTTGAAAACTTTTACATATACAATTCTCAGTATATGAAGGATTATCAAAATTCAGACGAACTATATCCAGATTATAGAGAACAAGGATATGTAAATTCATATTTTCCATTAAGTGAGGACTATAAAAGTCGTCCGAAATTAAAGATAGAAACTAAAAATTGTTCTGTAAATAATGAATATAAAAGAGGAGATAAATACATAGAAATTGATTGGGTAGAGAGGATAGATTATTCTAATTGTAGAAAAGTGTGGCTACAAAGCGAATTTTTAGAGGAAAATCAATTTTCTGATATGCCAAATTTAGAAACATTAGTATTGATAAATCCAGATCTTATATATTTAGACGAAGAAGTAATAAAAATAAATTCTACTTCACTAAAGAATCTTATTATAGATGGTAAAGATGCATTTAATTCTACTGATCATTTTGATTTGACGGGTTGTCCTAATCTAGAAGTATTATCACTTCCTCCTGATTCTCAGGAAACAAATTTAGATGGATTAAGGGGATTAAAGAATTTGAAACAAATAGCATTTGGAATTCCAAGTGCTATGAAGGATGAGGCAGAAATACAGATATTAGAGGATTTCCAAAATAGAATAGATTTAGTGTCTAAACCAATTCCAAGTGATCACCTAAGTTTATCTAAAACTTTAGTGAACTTTATATCAGACATAAGTGGAATAAATGGATCTAGAATAGAAACTTTAAATATTAGTCTTTTAAAAAGAGTTAGTTCAGAGAGTTTACTAGAAACTGTAAAATCCTTACCTAATCTAAAACGAATAGTAGGTTTTGAAATAAATAATGCTGGAATGTGTTCAGATGAATTAATAGAATATTGTAAATCACATGGAATTAGTCACCCATTCACAGAAAAAAGTCTAGAAATAAAACATAAATTGCAAGAAATTGTACGAACAGAAATAACAGAAGATATGAGCGAGGAAGACAAAATATGGGCTTTAAGTAAATATATTATGGATAATATGGAATATGACCATGATTTAGTAAAGTATGACGAGGATAGTTCTGAAGATATAAAAAAGGTTGGGGAGAAAGCCTATATTATAGTGTGATGGAAGGAGAAGGTGTATGTGAAGGGTATGCTACATATGCACAAAACTTATTTACAGAAGCAGGAATAACTTCATACAAAATTGATGGTTTAGCACATACTTGGAATTTAGTAGAAATTGACAACGAATATTACTATGTAGATTTAACAAATGCAGATATTTTTGACGAAAAAAGAGAAGAATTGCCAGAAGATATTTTACAAGAAATTATAAGTATATATTATCTTGTACCAGTTGAAGAAGGAGAAAAATTTGATGCATATATTTTACCAATAGAGGCAGAGGAAAAAGTAAATGCAGTAGCAGAGAAAAGACAGGAGGGAGAAAATATTGGAAATAGCAGAATAGAAAGTGTTGAAATAGGACAGTATATGCTACAAGCAAGTAAAGAAAGCTTAAATAAGAGAGATTATTCTGAGCTTTGCGGAGTAATAGGGATTTTATGTGCTTTAGGACTTGCTAAAAAAGCAGGAGATAAAAAAGAAATGACAAGACAAGCTGAAATGGCAGATACAGCTGAATCTCTAGAAAATAAAGAGGGTATAAGAAAAGCTACTTCTTTAAAGACAGCAATAAGCACCTTAGGAAGGCTGGAAAAAGAGTATAAGCTAAGGGGGAAAAGAGATTTAGCAGAAGCAGAAAGAGCAAAAAATAAAAAAGCAAAAGTATTAGAAGGAGAAACACAGCAGTTTGGAAAGGAAGACGATATAAGATGAGTAAAGAATTAATAAAATACAAAGAAACAATATTTTCAAAGATAAAGAGTTTTATAAGAAATATAACTTCTAAAGAAAAAGAGAAAAAAGAAATAGAAAATATATCACATAAAAAGGATTTTTCTGAGCATATTGTTGTAAGAGAAAATAAAGAAGAAGCAAGGCTTAGAAGACTAAAAACATCTTATGATAATAGAGAAATAAGTGAAGAAAAAATTTCAGATGAAGACATAGATAGATTGCTAGAAATGTATGATAAAGAAATAGAAGAACTAAAGAAAGATACTGAGAATATAAGAAGAAATATTGAAGGGATAATAAAGGTAAAAAAATGAAACTATTATTACATACTTGTTGTGCACCTTGTAGTGTATATTGCATAGATAGCTTAAGAAAAGAAGGAATAGAGCCCACTGTATATTGGTACAACCCAAACATTCATCCTTATATAGAATATAAAACAAGAAGAGATACTTTAAAAGAATATACCAAATCTATTAATGTAGAAGCAATATTTGAAGAAGATTATGGCTTAAGAGAATTTTGTAAAAATGTAGTTTGTGATTTAGAAAATAGATGCGAAAATTATTGCTATAAAATAAGATTAGAGCAAACAGCAAAATATGCGGTAGAAAATGGATTTGACGCGATAAGTACAACACTTTTAGTAAGCCCATATCAAAAGCATGATATTCTAAAAAAGCAGGCAGAAGAAATTGCTTTAAAATATGGAATAACCTTTCTTTATAGAGATTTTAGAGTAGGTTTTAGAGAAGGACAAGCAAAAGCACGTGAGTTAGGACTATATATGCAAAAATATTGTGGTTGTGTATTTTCAGAGGAGGATAGGTATAAAAAGCAAATAGAAAAAGAGAAATCAATATAATCCAAAAAGAGTTTATCAATTTACATTGTGATGACTTAAATGGGACGGTTCTGAATAGGACATTTTAAGGAGATTAGGAACACAACTAAAAATATAATATAAACTAAAATGACGAGCAGAAGCTCGTCATTATTCTCACAAAGTCTATCTAAAGCAAGTAAGACACGAGGGTAGTCATACTCCATCGCTGAGAAAAATAATTTGGTGAATTGTAAGAGTTAAAATACAGTTTGAAAAAGTAACGTCCAATGTAAGATTAATATCTAAATGCTTATAAAATAATAAGAAATTGAAATATATTGACATTTATATAATTGATAAGTATAATAAAAACATATTAAACAATATGAATATATGTATAACAAAAGAAAAGGAGAAACAAGTGGAAACCAAAACAAAGATAAACCAAAAAGAAAAAGGAATAACACTAGTAGCATTGATAATAACAATAATAATCCTAGTAATACTTGCAGCAGTAAGTATAGCAAGTGTATACAACTCAAAGATAGTAGAATATGCAATAAATGGAACAACAGATTATGCAAAAAAAGGAATAAATGAAAATAAAGTGTTAGAAGGAACAGAAAGCTTAATAGAAAGTGCAATAAGTAATCTAAAAGGAATAGGAGAAGGGATAGGTTCAAGTACAGAACCAAAACCAGAAGAACCAAATCCACCAGAAGAAATAGGATTACCAAAAGAAGAACTAGCAAAAGATGAAATGATAGGAAAGTATGTAGATTATGTGCCATCAGGAATAGATTATACAGTAGAAGGACAGTATTCAGGAACAAACTCAAATCAGACGTTTTCCGCAAATAACAATATGAAATGGAGAATCTGGGGAGTAGAAGGCGATAAATTATTATTAATATCAGAAACATTAGCAGGAAATATACAATTGCAAGAAGAAAATGGATATAACAATGCAGTAAAAATACTAAATGATGCATGTAATAAAGCATTTGGAAATTCAAGTTATGGAAATGCAATAAAAGTAAGAAGCATAAATCAAAATGATATAGATAAAGTAACCAATATGACTGAAGATGAACAAAGGAAGGCAGTGGATTCAAATTATGGAACAACATATACACCAAGTAATAAAAATTGCCCAAGTATCTATAAACAAGAACTACCAAAAACAGAAGAAAGTATATTAGAAAGAAGTAGCCAAATAGAATGGTATAGTGGTACGACAACATTTACATCGGGAAAGTACACATATTATAGGTATCATATAACAAATTATGCAATAAAACCAATATATGATGCACTATTGACGAATATGGAGGCAAATTCTAGTAGTGGTACAGATAGTCACACTCCATATTGGATTGCTTCACGTAATACTCTTATTGATAGCAGTATTGCAGGCTTTCGCTTATTTCTAATGTATGAAGGTGAAATAGCACGGTACTTTTATATACAACTGGCGTTTTGGTACAGCTGAAAATAATTACTGTGTACGTCCTATAGCTGAAGTAAGTTTAAACTCAGTTATAGTTGGAACTAGTGGAGCAGGAATAGATACAAATCCATATTCAATGTCACTTAAATAAATATATATTAAAATAGAAATAATTATATAGGAGGAGCATTTGCTTCTCCTAATTTCTTGAATAAGGAGTCTTTTAGTTATACAGAAAAGACAATATTATGAAATCATATTTGAGTAAAATATAATATAGGTAAATCAAATTCATTACTCAAAAATACTAACTATAATAATACTAAAACAGTTGACAAAGAAACGCTGTTTAAGTATAATAAAGGTATTTAAAAGAGGTAAAAAATAGGTGAAAAAAAATAGTTTTATTGAAGGTACATTAATTGCAACTTTTGCAATTATTTTAATAAAAGTTTTGGGAATGATATATGTAATACCTTTTTATAGAATAGTTGGTTCAGACGGAGGAGCTTTATATAGCTATGGTTACAACATTTATCTAATATTCTTAAGCATATCTTCAGCAGGAATACCTAATGCAATCAGTAAAGTAATTAGTGAGTATAACGCATTAGACTTAGAAGAAGCAAAAGTAAGAGCAAGTAACATTGCAAAAAGAATAATAGGATTTATATCAGTTGTAGCATTTTTTATATTATTTATATTCGCAGAAGAAATAGGAAAATTCATTATTCAAGATTTAAAAGGAAACAATTCATATCAGGACATAGCATTTGTAATAAGATGTGTAGCGCCAGCAATTCTTGCAATACCATTATTAAGTATAAACAAAGGATATTTACAAGGACATAATTATATTAAACCATCAAGCATGAGCGAGTTAATAGAGCAAATAGTTAGAATATTTGTTATACTTTGTGGTTCATACTTATGCCTAAAAGTATTTAATGGAACATTATCAATGGCAATTGGAATTGCAATGTCAGGAGCATTTTTTGGTGGAATTGCAGCATATATCTATTTAAAAATAATTAGTAATAGAAATAAAGAGCAACTTGGATTTGTAAAGCACCCTCAGAAAGACAAAATAAGTAGTAAAGCAATTTTAAAGAAGATAATAGCTTATGCAGTGCCATTTGTAATACTAAGTATAGTTTTACACATATATAACTTTACAGATCAATTATTAATATTAAGAACACTAGAAAAAATGAATTATAGTGCATCAGACGTAGAATTTATCGCATCAAGTATTAGTACATGGGCAACAAAAATATGTGCAATAATTACAGCAATAGCAACAGGAATAACAACTTCACTAATACCAACAATAGTAAGTGCATATACACAAAAAAGAAAAAAAGACGTAAACAGAAATATAAACAAAGCATTAGCATTGTCATTTACAGCTTCACTTCCATTAGTACTTCGGAATTAGTATTTTGGCAAAACCAATCTGGGTAGTATTCTATAATACAAATCAATATGGTTGGATGGTACTAGGCTTTACAGTATTTTCTTCATTACTATATAATGTATATCTAATATTAACAAGCATTTTACAAAGTTTAAACAAATTCAAACTAGTATATCTAGTATCAATTATAGGATTTTTAATAAATGGACTATTAGATGTTCCATTAATGTATTTATTTAATCATTTAGGAATGGAAGCTTTTTATGGTGCAATTACAAGTACAATAATAGGATATACAATATCCTTAACGATAGGATTAGTATCATTACACAAAACAGAAGGAATACACTATGATGGTGCGATAAAGGTAATAATTAGAGATTTTATACCAGGAGCAGCAATGGTAATAGTATTACTATTATTAAACCGTGTATTACCATTTAATACTGAAGCTGTATCAGGAGCAATAATAACAATAGCAATAAACATAATAGTAGGCGGAATAATATTTATTTATTTAGCTTATAAATTAGGAATAGTTTCATATTTACTTGGAAAAGACACAGTAGATAGATTATTAAGAAAACTTAGAATTAAAAGAATAGAAGAATAAATGCTATTTAGAGAGGAGGATATATGTATAGGCAAACTTATGTAGAAATAGATTTAGACAAAATAGAAAAAAATATTAAAGAAATAAAGGACAAGTACTCTGGATATAAATATTATTTTGGAGTAGTAAAAAATAATGCATATTCTCATGGAATAGAAAGCATTACAGCAATGATAAATGGTGGAATTAATTATTTAGCAGTATCCTCATTAGAAGAAGCACTAAAAATAAGAGAAATAAATAAAGAAATACCAGTTTTAGTGCTAGAACCAATATCGTTAGATGCAGCAAAAGTTGCATCAGAAAATGATATAACAATTACAATAGACAATACAGAGAATATGGATTTATTAGTGGAAAATAATATAAAAACTAAATTCCACCTAAAAATAGATTCAGGAATGAATAGATTTGGTTTAAAAGATAAAGAAAAAGTAAACTATATAGTAAACAAAAGTAATGAAGAACAATATTTAGAAGGAATATACACACATTTGTCAACAGGAAGGCAAAATAGTGAAGAATATCAAAATCAAATAAGGAATTTTAAGTATTTAACGGAAGAAATAGATTTAGACAAAATAGAGATAGTACATTTAGATAGATCATTAACATTAGAACAACATGAAAAAATGGAATTTTCAAATGGAGTAAGACTAGGGATTGCAATGTATGGATTTGCAAAACAAGCAGTAAAACCTTCATGGAAAAGAAGATTATTAAATAAGCTAACTTTCAAAAGAACAATAATAGCAGAACCAAAACTAAAACTAGAAACAGCCTTTATATTTAAAACACATGTAATGGAAACAAAAAACATAAAAAAAGGTGAAATCGTAGGATATGGAGGAACATACAAAGCAAAATATGATACAAAGATTGCACTACTTCCTTATGGATTTGCTGATTATTTATACAATAATATGGGTAATGTAGATATAAAAGGAAAAGAATACAAAACAATTTCAATCAATATGGATATAACAACAATTGAAGTTGACGAAAATGTAGAAGTAGGGGACGAAGTAGAAGTATTTGGAGATAAAATTTCAATAAGAAGAAAAGCAAAAGAAGTTAATCAAAATGTATATAAATTGCTTGCAAGCATTACAACAAGAGTGCCAAGAGTGTATAAATATAAGGCAAATGTGAAGGAAATAAAATACTAGTTTTGAAAAGAATTAATATAGTACTTGTAATTGGGGATTAATTAATAATTTTTCGATAGACGTTGGGGGATCGCTTTAGAAAATATATGAACGAAGTGAATTATATTTTCTTAAGTGGGGACGCAAGAAAAATTATTAATAATCATCAATTACAAGATATTAACAAGGAAGGAGTAAATTATGAAGGAATTTAGAGCCCTAATAATCGGAACAGACATAAATGCATATTACTTAGCAAGATGTTATCATGAATATACAGGAAAAAAAGCAGACATGCTTGGAATAATAAAAGAAGGAGTAAAACCATATGCATATACAAGATATACTAAAATCTTGAACATGGAATATGTAGAAAACTTTTGGGAAGAAGAAGTTTTTTTGAAAACGTTAGATGAATACTATGAAAAACACAAGGGAGAAAAAATCCTATTAGTAAGTTCAAATGAAACCTATGGAGAATTTATTGCGAAGAATAAAGAAAGATTAGAAGGAAAATTCTATTTTAATTATCCTAGTGTTGAACTTCAAAGAACTTTAGTAATGAAAGACTTATTCTATAAGACATATCAAGACTCGTGTATAGATCTTCCTAAAACTAGATATTTTGACTGTGCCTCAGAAGAACAAATAGACACAGATTTACAATTCCCAATCATTGTAAAACCAGCAAATGTAATAAAATTTAAACATATGAACTTCTATGGAAAAAAGAAAATATATAGACTCAATTCAATAGAAGAGTTAACAGAAGTAATAGGTTACTTTAGAGATGGTGGATATGATGATATTTTAATAATCCAAGAATATATTCCAGGAGATGATTCACATTTATTTGATGCAGTAGTATATTGTGATAAAAATGCAAAAGTAAAATTAGTTTCTTTTGCGCAAATTGGACTTCAAGAACATGGACAATCTATGATAGGAAATGCAGCAGTACTTATAAATGGATATAGTCAGTATGAAGGTGTAGACGAAATGATAGAAAAAATAAAACAATTTATGGAAACAATTCATTACCAAGGGTTCGCAGAATTTGATATGAAATATGATGCAAGAGAGAAAAAATATAAAGTAATGGAAATCAATGCAAGACAAGGCAGATGTTCATACTATATAACTCCATGTGGATTCAATTTAATAGAAGTATTGGCAAAAGACTTAATATTTGGCAAAAAAATGGAATTTAAAAAAGTAGATAAAGAACAATTGCTAACATTTGTACCAAAATCAGTTGTAAAAAAATACATAGTAAATGAAACTTATAAACAAAAAGTTTTAGAACTATGGAAAACTAGAGTAAGCCCATTAGTATATAAAAAGGATAATGGACTAATGAGAAAATTAGTCCTAATGAAAATTGCTAACAATTATAGGAAGGCATATAAAAGAAATGTATGGACATGGAATTAAAGAAAGGAAATAAATTAAAATGTGTGGTTTTTGTGGATTTGAAGATAAAATAGAAAAAGAAGAAAAAGATAAAATAATAGAAAAAATGGCAAATAGAATAATACACAGAGGGCCAGATAGTGCTGGATACTTTACAGATGAAAATGTTGCAATAGGTTTTAGAAGACTTGCAATAATAGATTTAGCAGGAGGAGATCAGCCAATATATAATGAAGACAAAACAATTTGTGTATTCTTTAATGGAGAAATATATAACTATCAAGAAATAAGAAAAGAATTAATAGAAAAAAATCACATATTTACAACTAATGCAGATACAGAAATATTAGTGCATGGTTATGAAGAATATGGAGTAGAATTATTTCCAAAACTAAGAGGAATGTTTGCATTTGTTATATATGATATGAAACAAAATCAAATAATAGGAGTAAGAGATTATTTTGGAATAAAGCCATTTTATTATTATAAAGATAATGAAACATTTATGTTTGGCTCAGAAATAAAATCATTTTTAGAACACCCTAACTTCAAAAAAGAGTTAAATGAAGAGGTGCTAAAACTATACTTATGCTATGGAACAAATCATATGGAACAATGCTTCTTTAAAAATACATACAAGCTAAGACCAGGTTGCTACCTTACTTATGAAGACGGAGAACTAACAATAAATAGATACCATAAGCTAATGTATGATAAAAAAGAAGACACATATGAAAACTATAAAAATTTAATAAAAGACACATTAGAAAAATCTATAGAATGTCATCAAATAAGTGATGTTGAAATTGGTTCTTATTTGAGTGGAGGAGTTGACTCGTCATATGTAGTTGCATCAGCAAAACCAGATAAAACTTTCACAGTAGGGTTTGACTATGAAGGATTTTCAGAAATAGACTATGCAAAAGATTTATCAAAAATATTTGATGTAAAAAACTATTCAAAACTAATATCAGGAGATGAATTCTTTGACAAACTACCAACAGTGCAATATCATTGTGATGAACCTAGTGCAAATGTATCAACAGTCCCACTATATTTCCTAAGTAAATTAGCAAGAGAACAAGTAAAAGTTGTATTATCTGGAGAAGGTGCAGATGAAATGTTTGGTGGGTATAATGAATATAATGTAAGTCCAAAAGATCAAAAATATTTAAAATTACCATTATTCTTAAGAAAAATAATAGCAACTATTGTAAAACCATTGCCACATTTTTCAGGAAAGAATACATTAATAAAATATGGAAAAAATTTAGAAAACAGATATTATAATAAAACAGAGATGTTTTCAGCAAAAGAAGCAAATAGAATATTAACAGAAAAATACCAAAATAACAAAACACCATTTGATTTATGCAGAAGTTATTATGACGAAGTAAAAGATATAAAAGATGATATATTAAAGAAAATGTATATAGACGTAAACTTCTGGTTACCAAATGATATATTACTAAAAGCAGACAAAATGAGTATGGCAAACTCAGTAGAATTAAGAGTTCCGTTATTAGATGTAGAAGTATGGAATGTATCAAAAAAACTTCCAACTAAATATATGGTAAAAGATGGACAAACTAAAGAAATATTTAGAGGAATAGCTAGAGAAAAATTACCAGAAGAATGGTCAAAAAGGAGAAAATTAGGCTTCCCTGTTCCATTTGGTAAATGGATTAGAGAAGATAAATACTATAACAAAGTAAAAGAAGTATTTAATAGTGATATAGCAAAAGAATTTTTTGATGTAGAATATATTAATAAATTACTAGATGACCAGCATGAGGGAAAAGCTTTTAATGGTAAAAAAATATATGTAATATATACATTTTTGGTTTGGTATAAAAAATTCTTTATAGAAATAAATTAAGTTTTCAAAAGAATTAGTATAGTGCTAGGCATTTTAAAGTAGAAATACCAGAGACGTGCTTGTGCACGTTGATGCTGAGGCTGTTAAGGCTTTGCCTTTTACAGCGTCAGTATGCAATTTGCTTCGCAAATTGTATTCCTATTTAAAATAACGACGCAATATGCTGATTAATTTGAAAACAAGGAGGGATAAAGCGATGCCAAGATTGATACTAATTGACGGAAATAGTATATTAAATAGAGCTTTTTATGGAATAATGGGAAGCAATATGTTAAAAACAGAAGATGGAACATATACCAATGCAGTATATGGATTTTTAGCAATTATGTTTAAAATTTTGGATAACTTAGAACCAGAATATCTAGCAGTAGCATTTGACTTAAAAGCTCCAACATTTAGACACAAAATGTATACAGAATACAAAGGAACAAGAAAAGGGATGCCTGATGAACTCGCAGCACAGATGCCAATAATAAAAGAAGTATTAACAGCAATGAATATAAAAATAATAGAAAAGGAAGGATATGAGGCAGACGATATTTTAGGAACACTTGCAAAGAAAGCTCGGAAGAAAAGGCTTTGATGTGACAATATTATCAGGAGATAGAGATACTTTCCAACTAGCAACAGACAATATAACAATAAGAATACCTAGAACTAAAATGGGAAAAACAGAAGAAGATGACTATGATAAAGCAAAGATAATAGAACAATATGGATTAGAACCAAAAGCACTAATAGAAGTAAAAGGACTAATGGGAGATAAATCAGATAATATTCCTGGAGTATCAGGAGTCGGAGAAAAAACAGCACTTCGGAATTATAAAAAAATATAAAACAATAGAAAAACTATATCAAGAGTTAGAAAGTGGAAAAGCAGAAGAAATAAAAGGAAAACTTAGAGAAAAATTATTAGATGGAAAAGAATCAGCACTTCTTTCAAAAGAGCTAGGAACAATAAATACAAAAAGTCCATTAGATGTCGAAATAAATGACTTAAAAAGAGAAGAATGGGACAAAGAAAAGGTATTCGAGATATTTACAAAACTGAGATTTAATAAATATATAGACAGATTTTCATTAAGAAATAAAACTAATGAGATAAATCCATTTGACGAAATAGAGATAAAATCAAACTTAAACGATAAGGATATAGAAAAACTAGTAAGTGAAATAAACAAAAATAAAAAAATTATATATTATCTAAATACTAAAGAATCTGATGATGAAAGAGATATAATAAAAAGGAAAATATGTAGTATATCTATTATAATTGAGAATAAAGTTTATTATATAGATGATATAAACACAATAAAAAGTGAGTTTAAAGATATTTTTGAAAACAAAGAAATAGCAAAAATAGGAGATAAATTAAAACAAGACTATATCCTATTAAAACAAAATGGAGTAGAACTTAACGGATTTGTGTATGATACAGAAATTGCAGGATATATTTTAGACTCAACAAAAAATAAATATGATATAGAAACATTAGCTTTAAGATATTTAAATTTAGAAGTTTCAAGATTCATAAAAAAAGAAGAAAAACAAGAGCAACTAGATTTATTCAATATGACAGAAGAAAAGAGTTCATTTGATAAAGAAAAAAGTATATTATATGCATATTGCATAAATAAACTATACCAAGTTACAATGAAATTAATAGAAGAACAAGGCGAACTAGAATTATTTAATACAATAGAAATGCCAACTTCAAGAGTACTAGCAAAAATGCAATATAATGGAATATATGTAGATAAAGAAGAACTAGTAGAATATGGAAGAAAAATAAAATCAGAAATAGAAGAAAAAGTACAAAAGATATATAATCTTTGTGGGCAAGAGTTTAATATAAATTCTCCTAAACAACTCGGAAAAGTATTATTTGAAGACTTACAACTTCCAGTACAAAAAAAGAAAAAGAGTGGATATTCAACAGATGTAGACGTATTAGAAAAGTTAAGAGAAGAACATCCAGTTATAAATGAAGTACTAGATTATAGACAATTAATGAAATTAAACTCAACATATGTAGAAGGAATGATGCCATATATAAATAACGAAACAAACAGAATACATTCATTCTTCCACCAAACAGTTACAGCAACACGGAAGAATAAGTAGTACAGAGCCAAACCTTCAAAATATACCTACAAGATTTGAACTAGGAAAGCAATTAAGAAAAGTATTTAAACCAGAAGAAGGAAATATATTTATAGACGCAGACTACTCACAAGTAGAACTTAGAGTATTTGCACACATATCACAAGATGAAACAATGATAAAAGCATTTAAAGAGGGAGTAGATATACACAAAGAAGTTGCATCAAAAGTATTTAATAAAAAATTAGAAGATGTAACGCATGAGGAAAGAGGAAAGGCAAAAGCAGTAAATTTTGGAATAGTGTATGGTATAAGTGATTTTGGGCTTGGAGAACAAATTAAAGTACCAAGAAAAGTTGCGAAAGAATATATAGAAGAATATTTAAGAAAATATAGTGGAATAAAAAAATATATGGAAAATATAGACATTGAAGCAAAAGAGAAGGGCTATGTTACAACTATATTTGGAAGAAGAAGAAATATACCAGAACTTAAATCAGCAAACTTTATGGTAAGACAATTTGGTAGTAGGGCAGCTTTAAACATGCCAATTCAAGGAACTGCAGCAGACATAATGAAGCTTGCAATGGTAGAAGTGCAAAAACAAATAGAAAAAAGAAAATTGAGAACAAAGTTATTACTACAAATACATGACGAACTTCTATTAGAAGTTCCTAAAGAAGAAACAGAAGAAGTAAAGAAAATGCTTAAAGACTCTATGGAAAAAGTAGTAAAGTTGTCAGTGCCACTTATTGCAGAGGTATCGACGGCACAAGACTGGTATGGCTGCAAGTAAATTTTCAAGAGAAGCGAGTAATACTAGGCATTTTAAAGCAAGAAAGCAGAGGCGTACTAGTGTACGTTGAGCATTTTTTGTCTTTAAAATAACGAAGTAGTACGAAGCTTATCTTGGAAATTTGTATAAACGAAAGGAAAAGAATTGAAAAAACGAAAAATCTTAATAACTATATTTATTATAATTTTATTAATTGTATGTATATATGAGATATACAATATAATTTTAAAAAAACTATATCCAAAGACTTATTCAGAATATGTAGAAAAATATTCAACTGAATACGGAATAGATGAAAAATGGATATATGCTTTAATAAAAGCAGAAAGCAATTTTGATAAAGAAATTACATCACAAAGTGGAGCTGTACGGACTAATGCAATTAATGGAAGAAACAGCAAAAGAGGTTGCAGAAGAAGCGAATCTTAAAGAAATTAATTTAAAAGATGCAGAATGTAATATAAATCTTGGAACAAAATACTTTGTAAAATTGCTTAAATATTATAAAGACAACTATTATCTAGCAATAGTAGCATATAATGCAGGAATTGGAACAGTGCAAAAATGGATAGATAGTGGAGTAATAAAAGCAGATGGTTCAGATATAGAAAATATACCATATAAAGAAACAAATAATTATATAAGAAAAGTTCTAAAAAATTATAGAATATATGAAGAATTATATTAAAATCAGAAAGGAAAATATCAAGGTGGAACTAGAAAAAATATCAGAAGAATTAAAAGGAATATTAACAGAAAAAAGATATATACATTCATTAGGAACAATGAAAAAAGCGAGAGAACTTGCTTGTGTTTATGAAGAAGATGAAGAAAAAGCAGTATTTGCTGGACTAATACATGATATTGCAAAAGAAATGAGTAAAGAAGAGATATTAGAATATGTAAAAAAGAATAATATCCAAATGGATGAAATAGAAGAAAAGCAATTAGGGCTAATGCATGCAAAACTAGGAGCAAGTATTGCTAAAGAAAAATATAACGCAGATGAAAAAGTACAAAAAGCTATACTTTATCATACGACAGGTAATATAAAAATGGACAGATTTGCTAAGATAATATATTTAGCAGATAAACTAGAAGAAAACAGAAATTATGAAGGTGTAGAAGAATTAAGAGAAATTGCAAAAGTAGATTTAGACAAAGCAATACTTATCACAATAGATTTTGTATTAGAAAAATCCATAAAATTAAAAAGACTAATACACCCTAATACAATAGAATTAAGAAATTATATAATAGGGGAATAAAGCAAAAAAAAGAGCTGAGGCCATATGGCCTCAGCTTTGGGTTTTAACCTTTAAGGCTTTCATGAAATCAGAACGTAACTCGTATGGCAGGTTGGTCTGTAAGGAACTACCATCTTCATAAAAAGTGATTTGGTTGACCCTATACTCCTTCCCAAGTGAGTGTAAAACAGAACGAATAGAAGAAACAGTCTTCTTCATATGATCAGAAGCTACTTGGATGGTACAGTTGCCATCATCACAGAGTATGCGCAAAATAAGTTCTTGCATGTTCATTCCATCTCCCAAAATAAACTAAAAATCCTAATTGAGATTTTCTAAAATATTATAGCACAAGAATATGAGTTTGACAATATATTAAAAAAATTTAAGGAAACTATTGACTTTCTAGAAAAAATGTAATAAAATATTTTAGTATTATGAGAAAATATATAAACAATATGACTTTTTTCCCGGTAAACGACTATTGTTTAAATATTTAAGATAGAAAATGAAAATTAGAATGGAGGAATTTAATTACCATGAATAATACTACTTATAGTGTAAAGAAAGATGAAATAGTTAGAAAATGGTATATAATTGATGCTGAAGGTAAACCTCTAGGAAGAGTAGCAACAGAAGTTGCTAAATTATTAAGAGGAAAACATAAGCCAACATTTACACCAAATATGGATGTTGGAGATCATGTAATAGTAATCAATTGTAGTAAAGCTATTTTAACAGGAAATAAATTAAATCAAAAAGTTTATAGACATCATTCAGGATATATTGGAGGAATGAGAGAAATATCAGCTAAAGATATGATGGAAAAGAACCCAGAAAAAGCAATGATGTTAGCAATAAAAGGAATGATACCACATAACAGTTTAGGAAGACAATGCATTAAAAAATTAAGAGTATATGCTGGAGCAGAACATGAAAATGTAGCTCAAAAACCAGAAGTATGGGAATTTTAAAGGAGGAAAAATAAATGCCTAAAGCAAGTTCAGAAAAAATAATGTTTTATGGTACAGGAAGAAGAAAAAGCTCAATAGCTAGAGTTAGACTAGTACCAGGTACAGGAAAAATAACTATAAATTCTAAAGATATAGATGAATACTTAGACTTGGAAACATTAAAAGTAATAGTAAGACAACCATTAGTTGCAACAGATACTCTAAATAAATATGATGTAATCTGTAAAGTAACTGGTGGAGGATTTTCAGGTCAAGCAGGGGCTATACGTCATGGAGTAGCTAGAGCATTAAATGAAGCAAATAGCGAATATAGACCAATATTAAAATCAAAAGGATTCTTGACAAGAGATTCAAGAACAAAAGAAAGAAAGAAATATGGTCTTAAAAAAGCTAGAAAAGCACCACAATTTAGTAAGAGATAACAAATGTTTTTATATAAAAACTACAAACCTCAGAAGTTTAAATACTTTTGAGGTTTTTTATTTACGATTTATAATGTTCGATATTAACAGAATTTTTCTTTTTTTATATATAATAATAGGCGGCGCTCCCAATAAAGGGAACGCCACCATTTTGCGAATATAAATTATTCTCTTCTCCTTAAAAAGGCCGGTGACGGCTAAATGCTGGAGTAAGGAGCCCGTGAAGATTGCAGATGAACATAGGTCTTTCCATGATCAAATGCACTGGAGTTTCCTTTAAGGAAACGTTGACAGGCACCGAGGAACCGATGCCAGCAGAGCGGCGGTTGACATAGGCGCTGATGGACTCAGATTTCTGCTCGCTGCTGTCAGGAGACTTAGGGAAGAAATCAGAAGTCGGAATCGGCTTCTTGCCAGAATGATTCGGCTTGTTTCCCTTGCCAGAATTGTCGGAATCCTCGAGGCTCATGAACTTGACGAGTTCAACCAAACGTTTCACCTCAGCATAGGCGCTGAAACAGCCCAGAGACTGCACCTTTTTTATGCTGGAGATGTCCTTTTTCATATCAGGGCGCACCAGAGGAAGCAGGTAGTCCAAAAGACTCTCATCTTTGGACTTTTCGCCCTTGCTCTCCAGATAGCCGTAGATGAACTGCCGAAGGCTTTTAGCGACTCTCTCGGAAATTCCGGGAATAGCAGACATAATCAGGTGTAGCTCATGCCGGTTTTCCACACGGGCGTCATAGCTTTCCTGAGGCAACCTCTTGCTCTTGAGACGTTTGTACGGCTGCTCAGAAATGCGGAGCCCAGTAGCCTCAAAACCGAAGTCAGGGGCAGCAGGCTCATTGCTGCCATAGCAGTCGGCCAGGTAATCCAGATAGTCGTCATGACTATCAAACAGGCCCAGAATAGCACTGGTATGGCCTTCGCCAACAAAGTGGACAAGCTCCAAGCTGATGCACTGGGGCTGCAGGATACGTGCCCTTTTGTAGTGGGTGACATTATTGTTGCCACTGGACTTCTCCGCAGAACGCCGATGGTGCATGGAAGTGCGATCCCTGCGGTGAGCACGAGACATGTTCTTGCCACTGTCATTAATCACGACAGGCTCGTTAACGAGGTGACCATGATCGGAATAAAGGTAGGACAGATAGTTCAGGTACTCCTCATAGTTGACGAACTGCCTCAAGAAGAAGGCGACGGTGACAGAGTTGCAGGAATAGTAAATGCGTAGAGCATTGAGGTAGTCCTCGTAGCTGTCAAACACCTTCATGAAGGAGGGCTCACAGCAGAAGTCGGTGGGGTAGGTGCTCGTAGGAGCGATGCTCGGATGATAAGACGTCCAGGGCTTCTGCCAATCGACCGTGTAGCTGAGATAGTCCTCATAGCTGTCAAACAGCTTCATGAGAGCCACATCGGCCTCATACTGCGGACTGCCAATTTCCACTCTGGGAGTGTTCACATACCGCATGCTTTTGTTCATAGAAAATCCTCCTAAAGAATAATTTATATAAAGGCAGAAAGAATCCACCTTCATATACAAATGAAATTCGACTATATCGAATTTTAGGAATTAATTATATCACATAATACAAATATAGTCAACATAAAATATAATGCTTCAGAGCTTATGCATGAAATATTGCACTTCCAAGTTTATGTTAATATTCACAGCTAATTTATTTGAAATAATGAGAAGTAGTATATATATACTACTTCTTAGACAAAAATAAAGACTGTGAATATTAACAAACCTATTGCTTTTTCATTTTAGGTTTTGCAATTAAAGAAGCTATATATCCAAAGAAAATTGCAGCAGCAATTCCACCAGCAGCAGCTTTAGTTCCACCAGTAAAAGCACCAAGTAAGCCATATTCATTAACACCTTTAATAGCACCTTTAGCTAGATTGTAACCAAATCCAGTTATAGGAACAGTAGCGCCAGCTCCTGCAAAATCTACAATATACTTATAGATACCTAATCCACCGAAGTATTGCACCAACAGTAACAAAAAGAACAAGAATTCTAGCAGATGTTATTTTAGTTTTATCAATTAGAATTTGCCCAATAACACAAATCAAACCACCAACAATAAAACACCAGACATAATCCATAATGTCTAAACTATTAAAAAAATCCATTGTAAAAACACCCCCTAAATCTCTATTGCAACTGCATGAGCAATTCCAGGAATAGATTCACCCTGTTGAGAAGAAGTAGAATTCATAAGTGCACCTGTTGCCATAAGAAGAATTTTCTTATACTTTTTAGCTTTTAACTGGTTAAATAAATATCCAGAAAAAACAGTACCACAACAGGCACAACCACTTCCACCAGAATGAGTATCTTGCTTTTCTTTATCAAAGATTAAAACACCACAATCATTATAATTTGGTTTTACATTATATCCATAAGTCTGCATCATTTCAATAACAATCTCTTTACCAATATAACCTAAATCTCCAGTAATAATTGCATCATAATAACTTGGATTTCTACCAGTATCTTTAAAATGAGTAAGTAGAGTATCGACAGCTGCAGGAGCCATAGCAGCGCCCATATTATTAGCATCTTTGATACCTTTATCAACAATTTTACCAGGAGTTGCCATTGTAACAAATGGACCACTTCCAGAAGCTGAAATTATACCACTGCCAGAACCTGTTACAGTCCATTGAGAAGTAGGAGGTCTTTGATTTCCAAGCTCTAGAGGAAATCTGAATTGTTTTTCAGCACTACAAAAATGACTTGAAGCTGCAAAAAGAACATTACTTGCTGCCCCAGCTTCTGCTAAAATACTAGAAAGTATCATACCTTCAACAAAAGTAGAACAAGCACCAAAAATTCCAAAAAACGGAATATTGAGTTCACGAAGTCCGAAGCTAGAAGAAATACATTGATTAAGTAAATCTCCTGCAAAACAATAATCAATACTATCCGCTGGAAGACCAGACTTAGTTATAACTAAATTAACAGCTTGCTTTATAATTTTACTTTCAGCCTTTTCCCAAGTTTTTTCTCCCCAAAACTCATCTTCAAGAAGAGTATCAAAATATTTAGCAAGAGGACCTTGAGCCTCTTTTGGACCAACAATAGAAGCTGTTTCAAGAATTGTTGGCGGTTTATCAAATTTAATTGTCTGTTTCCCTAATTTTTGCATAGTAACCTCCTAGACTAGAGTTATACTTTGGGTGTTGAATATCAAATAAACAATTCCAACTAAGATAGAAGCAGAAATACCAAATACAAGTACAGGACCTGCAACGGTAAACATCTTAGCACCTACACCCATTATATATCCTTCAGATTTATACTCCATTGCTGGAGAAACGATAGAATTAGAAAATCCAGTAATAGGTATAATAGAACCCGCACCTGCAAACTTTCCAATTCTATTAAAAAGGTTTAATCCAGTTAAAAAAGCACTAAGTCCTATTAATATAATTGAAGCAATAGAACCAGCAGATTCTTCATCTAATCCTCTAAATTTGCAAAAATCTAATATTACTTGACCGATAATACATATAAGTCCACCAACCCAAAATGCATTAAAACAATTTTTGAGTATTGGCGAGTTAGGTGACTTTTTATCTACATAATCTTGATATTGCTTATTGGTTTCTATTTTATCCATACCTAAAATTAATCCTCTCTTTCTCTGTCAACGTTGAATACTAAATCTAAATCAACATAGAATTCATTAAGTTTTTTACCTGATATAGAAGCTCTTTGCTCGATAATTTTAACAGAAGTTAAATAATCTATTGTTTTAGATGCTTCAGCTACAGCTTGTACAATAGCATCTTTCCAAGATACAGTTGAAGTACCAGTGATAAATAAATGTTTTTGAGTTGCCATTATAAATTCCTCCTTTCGGATATTTCTAAAATATGTTAACTATTATTAGCAAAATATAAAAATATATGCAAAAAAGCTTAAAATTTGGAAAGATGACTTTGTGCGACATTGGGGACGTAGAAGATTGTCACACTTTTTTTAATGCGACAATCTTCTACGTCCCCAATGTCGCAACTACAAAATCACCTTTTGACGAAAAAAATCATAAAATGAACTAAGAAACCAAAACACATGAGGTGGAAAACTTGGAAATTAGAAAAGGTGATATTGTAGGAAGAATATCTTATGGAAAAGATATACTTTTCTATGTAGATAGAATAATAAAAATGAAAAAATCAGGAAAGGCATATGCTATTCTTAAAGGGGTACAATATAGAATAGAAGCAGATGCACCATTAGAAGATTTAGAGAGAATTGAAAGAGAGCAAATAGAAACAGAAAAAAGAGGTATAGAAACTAAAATAAAAAAAAGACTAAACAAAGGGATATTTATAAAAGAAAAAAATAGAGAAATAAATAATAAAATAACTAATGCTCTAATACTTCACTTAGATGGAGATAGAAAATATAGCCTGAAATCAGATAGATATTATAAAAAATTAGGATTAAGAGCAGTTGTGAAAAATATCCCAGAAAATAGACAACCACAGGTAATAGGAAGCCTAGTTAGAAAATATAATCCTGATATTATTGTAATAACAGGACATGATGGAATGATAAAAAATGGAACAAACTATAATGATATATATAATTATAGAAATTCAAAATATTTCATAAACTCAGTAATAGAAGCGAAAAGAGCAGCAAGAGGAGGAAAAGATTTGGTTATATTTGCAGGAGCATGTCAAAGTTTTTTTGAAGCAATAATGGATTCCCGGAGCAAACTTTGCATCTTCTCCTGCAAGAGTATTAATAGATTTTATGGATCCATTAGTAGTTGCAGAAAAAATAGCAATTACTGATAAAAATAGAATAGTAACTGTTAAAGATATATCAGAAGAGCTTCGGAGATGGCGGAAAAAGAGTTGGAGGACGATTTGCTAGAGGAAAAAAAGAATAAAATCATCTATGTAACAAAACGGAAATACAAATGTAACACAAATGTAACAAACAAAAACAAAAAGCTGGAATACATTGAAAATAAAGGGGCACAGCATTTTACAGAAAAAAACCTTTTTTGACATTTTATGCTATGAATGGTATAATTTGAACATCTTGAAAGATTGGGTGGTCAAATGATTTACAGAACTGATATAACAAACTTAAGAGGAGACATTGAAGAAAAAGTCGGACAAAAGATAATAGTAAGAGGAACACTTGGAAGAAGCAAATTCTTTGAAAAAGAAGCAACTTTACAAAAAGCATATCCTAATTTATTCGTTGTAAAATATAATGAAGAAGAAGGAAATGCAACTTATAGTTATACAGATGTATTAACAAGAACTATTGATTTACAGATATTTGATGGAGAAAACTATTCATCAATAGTTCCACCAAGACCAGAAGAACCTAAGAAACTAAGGCAAGAAACAGAAGAAGATGAACTAGAAACAGAAGAAAATTTATATTAATATATAGGAAAACAAAAAAGAAACTGTTGAAGATTTAATATTTAACAGTTTCTTTTTGCATAATTATATAGTAAAAAACTTTACTATAATAAAATAATGAAAATTCAAACAATATATAAAAATTAGGAATTTTTTTTGCTCGTCTACATATATATGTAAAAAAGGATATAGACGAGGAGGAAAATTAATGTTAGAAGCTGTAAAAGAAAATTTATGCATAAACAGAATTGTAGGAAGTAGAAATTTTAATATAACAATTGAAGGTGACTGTATAATTCCAGATACAAAACCTGATATACTTAATGCAATAAATGTTACAGGTAATGTCTGTATATATAAAAAGGAAATATTAGAAGGGAAGATAAGGCTAGATGGAAATGTAAACATATATCTTATGTACCTTGCAGACAGTGAAAATAATAGAGTAAGAGGATTTAATACGAGCCTTGATTTTACTGAAATCCTTGATTTTCCAGGAATAGAAAGTAGAATGACATTAGATGAAGAAATAAAAATAAAAGAAATAGAATGCAGAGTATTAAATGGAAGAAAAGTAAATATAAAAGCAATGTTAGAAATAAAAGCAGATGTATTTTTAAATGAAAAAGAAGAAATAGTGAAAGAAGTAACAGACATAGAAGATATACAATCACAAATGATGACAATAAATATGAATTCATTAGTAGGTCAAAATTCTACTAAAGCATCGGCTAAAGAAACTTTAATAATAGATAATACAGATGAATTAGAAGAAATATTAAATGTAGAATTTAATATAATGAACCAAGATACTAAAATAAGCTATAACAAAGTACTTGCTAAAGCAGATGTAGAAATAAGAATGTTATACTTAACAGAAACACGGAAGAATTAAAACTTTAGAAGAAACAATACCTGTTATGGGATTTATTGATTTAGTAGGTGTTTCAGAAGAAAATATATGTGATGTAAAATATAAAATAAAAAATGTAGTAATAAAACCTAATAGCAAAGAAGAACATTCTGTATATGTAGAGATAGAATTTGAAATTTTTGCAAGAGTATTTGAAAAAAGAGAAGTAAATATAATGCAAGATATGTATAGTCCTAGTAGAAACATAAGCTTTAAAGAAAATAGAGTAAGCACAATGGTAAATATGAGAAATACAGAAGAAACAATAAATATTAGAGAAAAAGTAAGACTTGAAGATGCAGAATATTTGAAAATATGTGATGTTCAGGTAATTCCTACTATTTCTGAAACAGAAGTGTCAAAAGACAGAGTAAGACTTAATGGAAATGTAGATTTGAATTTTATACTGGCAAATAGTAATGAAGATAATGTAATAACATTAAATAGGCAAATTCCATTTGAATCTACTAGTGAGATTATTGGAATTAATGAAGAAAGTAAAATAAGTGCTACTATTGTGCCAAAATTTAGAGAGTTTGTTGCAGATAATATGGAAGTAAATGCTAAAATTGATTTAGCATTAAATACAAATTCATATAATTTAGAAACAGTAAATGTAATAGATAATATAGAAGAATCAGAAGAAGGCGAGGAACACCCATATAGTATGGTAATATATTTTGTAAAACCAGGAGATACACTATGGAAAATTGCTAAAAAATATAGAAGTACAATTGAAGATATAGCAAGAATAAACAATATAGAAAATCCAGATAAAATAGATGTAGGAACACAATTATTTATACCTAAATGTTCAATATGTAGAACACAAGTAAATGTGTAATCATAATATATGGATAAAATATATTCTAGAAAAAGAATAACAATACCTAAAGTATTATTTAGTAAGTTCCCTGAAAGAAAAGAGGACTTGAAAAAAAGGAAAAGAATAAAAGCTAGTCTAGTACTGATAATTGCTATATTTACAATGGTATCTGTGGTGAATGGGATAAACCCAATAATAAATAAACTATGTATAGATGCAAGCAAAAAAGAAGCTACAATTGTTTCTAATAAGAAAGCTACTGAGGTAATGTCAAACTATACTTATGATGATATGGTAACTATATATAGAGATTCTAATGATAATATCACAATGCTTAAATCTAATATAGTCGTAATAAATGAAATAACATCAGATGTTGCTCAAAAAATACAAGAGGAGTTTGTAACTAACACTGAAAGTACAATGTATTTAAGAGTTCGGAAGTTTAACTGGTACAAAAGTTTTATCAGGATTAGGACCTAATATTCCAATAAAATTGTCTATCTCTGGAACGGTTTTAACAAAAGTAAGAAGCGAATTTGAAGCGGCAGGGATAAATCAAACAATACATAGGCTATATTTAGATGTGACTTGCAATGTTAATATTCTTACTCCATATGATGTAGTAGAAGATAGCATAAGCAATGAAATAGTTTTAATAGAAAATATTATTGTTGGAGTAGTTCCATCTACATATTATAATTTAGAGGGAATGGAAAAAGAAAATTTAGTAGATATAATAGAATAAGTGTAGGGGCATAACCTCTACACTTTTAAGCTCTTTTATATGGCTTCATTTCATTGGTAACATTAAGTAAATAATCTATTGATACTCCATAATACAAGGCAAGCTTAATAAGTACTCTAGTAGGAATATCGTTTTTACCAATTTCATATTGGGAATATCCAGTTTGTGACATATCAAGATATTTTGCAACCTGAACTTGAGTCAAGTCTTTGTCTTCTCTAAGCTCTCTTAGTCTATTATACATAATTGCCCCCCATTTCCAAAAAATAGATATAAAAGACGTTGGCTTTGACCTTGCATAAATATATTTTAAAACAACATAAATCTACGTAACATAAAATAACGCAAAACAAGTTAAAATACGCCAAAACAACGCGAATTACGTTGAAAAGTACAGAAAAAACGACAAATTATGTAAAATAAAAACATGTTAAGATTGTCTATGTTTCATATTATAAGGGCTTTTTTTTATTTTGTCGATATTTGTCGAAAAAATTATTGTGTAGTAAAAGATTATAATATAGTTAAAGACTAGAAAAATTACTTATAAAATAATAAGAACTTGAAATATATTGACATTTATATAATTGATAAGTATAATAAAAATACATTAAATAATAATGAATATATGTATAACAAAAGAAAAGAGGGAAACAAATGGAAACCAAAAAAAAAACTTGGAACAATGGGGATATCCCTTTGAGTTTCGAAGAAACGAAAAGAGTGTCCCCATTGTTTCAAGGACAAAAAGGAATAACATTAGTAGCATTAATAATAACGATAATCGTACTAGTAATATTGGCAGCAGTAAGTATAATGCTAGTATATAGAACAAGAATAGTAGAGTATGCAATAAATGGGACAATGAATTATGCAGGAGAAGGAATAAATGAAAATAAAGTATTAGAAGGAACAGAGAGTTTAATAGAAAGTGCAGTAGATAATATAAAGAAAATAAATGAAGGAATGATTTCAGATACAGAACCAAATCCACCAACACTACCAGAAGAAACAGGACTACCGAAAGAAGAACTAGAAAGAGAAGAAATGATAGGAAGATACGTGGACTACAATCCACAAGGGACAGACTATACAGTAGATGGAACATATTCAGGAACGGGCTCAAACCAAACATTTACAGCAAATTTGGATACAGATGGAAATACAATGAAATGGAGAATCTGGGGAGTAGAAGGAAATAAGTTGTTATTAATATCAGAAACATTAGCAGGAAATATAAAATTACAAGGAGCAAATGGATATAATAATGGGGTAAAAATATTAAATGATGCATGTAGCACTGCATTTGGAAATTCAAACTATGGAAGTGCAATAAAGGTGAGAAGTATAAACCAAGATGATATAGATAAAGTAACAAATATGACTGAAGAATCACAAAGAAAAGCAGCATACTTAAACTATGGAACAACAACGAGACCAAGTAGGTATCAGTGGCCAAATATCTATGGACAAGAACCAGGAAAAACAGGAGGAGGAGGAAGCTTAGATAGAAGTAAACAAAGTAGTTGGGTAACAGGAACAACAAATTCAAGTTTTACAGGAAAATGGACACATTACGGTTACAGTATATCAACTTATGCAACAAAATCAATGTATAATGCATTATTAACTAACATGAGTGCGAGCTCAACTAACGGAACACTATCACACACTACGTACTGGGCCGCTTCGCGCTGTGTCGGTCATATCAATTCCTATGTGGGTTTCAGCATGTATTCTGTGTACAGAGGGACAGTACTCGTCAGCTGGTTGTTTGCCTCAGACGGCCACGCATACAACTATACCTATGCGGTGCGCCCCGTAGTTGAAGTAAATCTGGACTCTATTGTAGTCGGAGGCACTGGTTCAGGAACAAACACAAATCCATATTCAATAGCAAAAAAATAAAAGAGAAAATATTCATAAAACCCTTGACACTTGGGCAAAATGAGTATATAATACTAATGTACTAAAAATGATACTAGAAGAGTGGAAGCAAATTCCACTCTTTATGTGTGTTAAGGAACAAACAAAGGGGTGAAGTATTTGGCAAACATAGAAGAAAAGGTACAAGAATTAATAAAGCGGAAAAATAGAAGACTTAGGATATAAACTATATGACGTAGAATATGCAAAAGAACGGAAAAGACTATTTCCTAAGGGTATATATAGATAAAGAAGAAGGAATAGACTTAAATGACTGCGAAAAAGTATCAAACGAAATAAATGAAATCCTAGATACAGCAGATTATATTGATAAACAATATTTCTTAGAAGTATCATCACCAGGAATAGAAAGAATATTAAGAAAAGAAGAACATTTAGAACAAAACATATTAAAAGAAGTAGAAATCAAATTATTTAGGCCAATAGAAAAACAAAAGCAATTTATTCGGAATACTTACAAAATTTGATAAAGATAAAATATACATAAAGATAAACTCAGAAGAAAAAGCAATAGAGAGAAAAGATATAGCACAAATTAAAACAAAGTATAATTGGTAAAGAAAGGAAGGAATTGAAAATGAAAGCAATAGACAATAAAGAATTAGAAATTGCATTAGAAACATTAGAAAAAGAAAGAGGAATAAAGAAAGAATATTTAATAGAACAAATAGAAGCGGCTCTAATTACAGCATACAAAAATAACTATAAAGATAGTGAAAATGTAAAAGTTATAGTAGATACAGTTTCAGGAGAAACACATATTTATTCTGTAAAAGAAGTAGTAGAACAAATAGAAAATCCTGTACTTCAAATATCAAAAGAAGAAGCAGCAAAAATTAGTAAAAAACTAGATATAGGAGATACAGTTGATATAGAATTAAATCCTAGAAACTTCGGAAGAATTGCAGCACAAACAGCAAAACAAGTTATAATTCAAAAACTAAGAGAAGCTGAAAGAGATATAGTATTTGGAGAATTTAATGAAAGAAAAGGCGAAATTGTATCGGGACTAGTCCAAAAAGCAGATACAGGAGTAATAATATTAGATCTAGGAAAACTAGAAGGAGTAATGCCAGCTAAAGAACAAATACCAATAGAAAGATACAAAGTAAATGATAAAGTAAAAGCGTATGTTGTAGATGTAGTAAGAGGAGCAAAAGGAGCACCACAAGTTATAGTATCAAGAACAGCAGGAGATTTTGTAAAAAAATTATTTGAACTAGAAATACCTGAAATATATGAAGGATTAATAGAGGTAAAAAGTGTGTCAAGAGATCCAGGCAATAGATGTAAAGTAGCTGTACATGCACAAAACGAAAATATAGATCCAGTAGGTTCTTGCGTAGGACAAAAAGGTGTTAGAATTCAAAACATAATAAATGAATTAAGTGGAGAAAAAATAGATGTAATAGAGTGGAATGAAGATCCATCAATATTTATATCATCAGCATTGCTACCTGCAAAAGTAATGGCAGTGGATGTAAATGAAGAAGAGAAATCAGCAAGAGTAATAGTTCCAGATGACCAATTATCTTTAGCAATAGGAAAATCAGGACAAAACGCAAGACTAGCAGCAAGACTTACAGGTTGGAAGATAGATATAAAGTCAGAAACACAATTTAGAGAAATGCTAGCACAAATGCAAGAAAATGAGGAAGAAACAGTAGAGGAAGAAAATGAAGAATAGTAAAGAAACTAGAACTTGCATAGCTTGCAGGAAAAAAGATTGTAAGTATAATCTAGTTCGAATAGTAAATTCCAAAGAAACTGGTATTACAGTAGATTTTAATCAAAAGCTAGAGGGAAGAGGATCATATATATGTAAGAACGAGGCATGCTTTGATAAAATGATAAAAATTAAAGCTTTATCAAGAGCTTTAAAAACAAATATAGAAGAGCAAAAATATAAAGAATTAAGAGGTGTAATGTTTGACAGATAAAGAAAAAATCTTAGGCACGATAGGACTTGCTACAAGAGCCCGGAAAAATTGTTTCAGGAATGGATGCAGTTAGTGAAGGAGTAGAGAAGCATAAAGTAAAGTTAGTAATAATTGCAACTGATACATCAGAAAAATCAAAAGAAAACATTAAATATGTTTGTACTAATAATGAAGTAATAACAATAGAATTTAGTAATATGGAAGAGTTAGGAAATATTATAGGAAAGAAAAATAGGGCAATTATTGGAGTAACAGATAAAAGCTTTTCAGAGCGGAATAGTAAAAAAATATAATGGGGGTGATTTGCTATGGGTAAAATAAAAATACACGAGTTAGCAAAAAAATTAAATAAACAAAGTAAGGAAATTATGGACGTAGCAAACAAACTTGGCTTAGATGTAAAAAGTCATTTAAATACGGTAGACGAAAAAATAGCAGACAAGATAGAAAAAGAATTGTCAGGTAAAAAGAATGAAAAAACAAATAATGTTAATCAAAAAGAAGAAACAAAAAAAGAAAAGGCAAATAGCACGCCTGTTATAATTAGAAGAGAAGTAATTATCTCAGATGAAGAACTTGCAAAAAAAGAAACACAAAAACATGAAAAAGAAGAAACAAGAAGAAAAGATGTTGGATTTGTAGAAAGAAAGAGAAATCAAGAATACAACATTGTGTATAGAAATAAACCTTCAAAACCTATGACAGCAAGTGAACTATTTGGCATACCTTCAAAACCAAAACAAGAGGAAGTAAAAAAACAAGAAGAAGTAAAAGAAGAAAAAAATAAAATAGAGGAAAAACCAGAAGTGAAAGTAGAAGAACCTACAATAGTCGAAACACCTGTTAAAGAAGAAGTAACAAATCCTAAAAAAGAAACTTCAAATAATTTTGATAATAAAAAGCCTAACTTTAAAAATCATGAGGGACATAACGACAATCGTAAATTCCCAAATAATAACAATAAACCAAGGTTTGAAAATAATCGCCCAAGAAATAATTATGGAGATAATAATTATCGTCAAAACAACAACTTTAATAGAAATAATAATGAAGGACGTCCAGGATTTGACAGAAATAATAAATTCCAGAATAGAAATAATAATATTTATAACAATGGAAACAGACAAAATAATAACTATAATAATGGAAATAGACAAAATGGAAATGGAAACTTTAGAAACAATCAAAGAAGAAGTCTTGACGAAAGAGGAATAGAAAAGAATATTAAAAACATTATAGCACAAGATTTAGGCGAGAAAGAAAGTGTTAGAGAATATAATAGAAGCATCACAAAACAAAAAAATAATAAAAATACAGCTGATGAAAATAGACAAAGAAAGAATTCAAAGACAAGAAGAAATGAAGAATTTGACAGTGGAAAACTTAAAAACTTAAAACAAGAGAATAAACTTTCACATATGTTTGGAGACATAGAAGGTGGAATGTTAGACTATTATGACTTAACAACAGTTAGAGGAAAAAAAGGAAAGAAAAAGAACAATCCAAACGAAGAAAGAATAAAACAAAAAATATTTAAACTTACAGAAATAACAATTCCAGAATCAATAACTGTAAAAGATTTAGCACAAGAAATGAAAAAGACAACAGGAGAAATAATCAAAAAGCTTCTTGACTATGGAATAATGGCAACATTAAACAATGAAGTAGATTTTGATACAGCTTTCCTTGTAGCACAAGAATTTGGAATAACAGCAATAAAGAAAGAAGTAATAACAGAAGAAGATATACTATTTGATGATTCAGAAGACAAAGCAGAAGATTTAAAACCAAGACCACCAGTAATAGTAGTTATGGGTCACGTTGACCATGGAAAAACGTCACTTCTAGATGCAGTTAGATCAACAAATGTAATAGAAGGAGAAGCAGGAGGAATTACACAACATATAGGAGCATACAAAGTAGAAGTAAACGGTAGAGAAATAACTTTCTTAGATACACCAGGACATGAAGCATTTACGAGTATGCGTGCAAGAGGAGCACAAGTTACAGATATTGCAATACTTGTAGTTGCTGCAAATGATGGAGTAATGCCACAAACAGTAGAAGCAATAAACCATGCAAAAAATGCAAATATACCAATAATAGTTGCAATTAACAAAATAGATGTAGAAGGAGCAAATCCTGAAAAAGTAAAACAAGAATTAATGAAATACGAATTAGTACCAGAAGAATGGGGAGGAAATACAGTATTTGTTGAGATTTCAGCTAAAAAGAGAATAAACATTGATGGACTACTTGAAATGGTATTGTTGGTTGCAGACGTTCAAGAACTAAAAGCAAATCCAGATAAACAATCAAAAGGTGTTGTAATAGAGGCTAGACTAGACAAGACAAAAGGACCAATAGCATCAATGCTTGTACAACGTGGAACATTAGATGTAGGAGACACAATAGTTGTAGGATCTGTTATAGGTAGAATTAGAGCAATGGTAAATGATAAAGGCAAAAAGGTAAAGAAAGCAGGACCATCTACACCAGTAGAAGTAATAGGACTAACAGAAGTACCAGAAGCAGGAGAAATATTCTATGAAGTAGAAGACGAAAAAACAGCTAAACACTTAATAGAAAAGAGAAAACGTCAAGAAAGAGAAAAATCAATTAATGCAATTTCAAGCTTGAGCTTAAATGATTTATTCTCTCAAATAGAAAAGAATAAGTTAAAACAATTAAACTTAATTGTCAAAGCAGATGTACAAGGTTCAGTAGAAGCTGTAACAACAAGCTTAGAAAAGATTTCAAATGATGAAGTCAAAGTAAAAGTAATACACTCAAATGTTGGTGGAGTTACAGAATCAGATGTTAATTTAGCAAAAGTTGCAAATGCAATAATAATAGCATTTAATGTAAGACCAGAAGCAATTGCAAAAGACATGGCACAAAAAGAAGGAATAGAAATAAAACAATATTCTATAATTTACAAAGCAATAGAAGATGTAGAAGCAGCAATGAAGGGAATGTTAGACCCAACATTTGAAGAAAAAGTAATAGGAAATGCAGAAATAAGACAAACATTTAAAGTAAGTAGCTTAGGAACAATAGCAGGTTGCTATGTATTAGACGGAAAAGTTACAAGACATGCAGGAGTAAGAGTAATAAGGGACAATGTTGTAATACATGACGGAAAATTAGCATCACTTAAGAGATTTAAAGATGATGCAAAAGAAGTTGTTGCAGGTTATGAATGTGGACTTCAAATAGAGAACTTTAATGATATTCAAGAGGGAGATACTTTAGAAGTATATGTTATGGAAGAAGTAAAAAAGTAAAATTTTGAAAGATAAACGTCGTCTTGCGTTGTTAAAATTTAGATGAAAAAGCCTCAACGTGCAAAAAAGCACGCCTCCGTTTTTTCACTAAATTTTGCCTAGCAATACTCGTTTCTTTTCCAAAATTAGAAATAGAATTAAGAGGAGGAATAGATATGGCAATACATGCAGGAAAAAAAGAGTTTTATGAAAGAATTCATGATATTGAAAAAAGTGAAGCAGAAAAAGAAGCTGAAAAAAGAATTGGTGAAAAACAAAGAAGAATAGCACATAAAAGAGGTGTGCATCAAACAGAAGAAAGGGACAGATAATGGCAGGTAAAAATAATAATCGTTTAGGAAGGATAGACGAGGAATTAAAAAAGGAAATCAGTAATATAATTAACTATGAACTTAATAATCCTAAGATTACAGGTATGATAAGTGTAACAAGAGCAAAGATTACACCAGACTTAAAATATGCCAAAGTATATGTAAGTATTTTAAATTCAAAGAATACAAAAGATACTTTAGCAAACTTAAAAAAATCTTCAGGATTTATTAGAACAGAAATAGCTAAAAGAATAAACTTAAGAATAACACCAGAGCTTATATTCGTATTAGATGATTCTATGGAATATGGAGCTAAAATTGATCAGATATTGAAAGATATATTACCAAGCAAAGAATAAGCAAAAGAATATGCAAGAGACTTATATATTCTTTTTCTTGTGTCCCCACTTTAGAAAATGTAATTCGCCAAGTGCTCATACATTTTCTAAAGCGGTTCCCGCAACATCTAACGAAAAAGTATATATAAGTCTCTTGTGTGTTCAATACTAAATTTTATTAGAGGGGGACAGAAGATGACACTAGATAACATCAAAGAAGAAATAGAAAAAGCACAAACAATATTAATAGTCACACATGAATCTCCAGACGGAGATGCTGTTGGAAGCTCACTTGCTATGTATCAAGCATTAAAACAAATGGGTAAAGATATAGATATTGTTATACCAGAAATGCCAAAGACATTTAACTTTCTACCATGTGCAGACGAAATAAAAAAAGAAGGAAGAAATGATATACAATATGATTTAGGAATATCACTAGATTGTACAGACACAAAAAGGTTAGAAGGATTTGCCCCATGGTATGATACAGCAAAAACAAAAATATCAATAGATCACCATGGAACAAATGCAATGTTTGCAGACTATAACTATATAGATCCAGTATCACCAGCATGTAGCCAAATATTAATAGTAGTATTAGAAAGTATAGGGATAACAATAAATAAAGATATTGGAACATGTATATTGGCAGGAATTATAACAGATACAGGTGGATTTAGATATGATGGTGTTACAACAGAAACATTTGAATTTACAGCTAACCTTATTAGATTAGGAGTAAATGTATCAGAAATATATAAAAGAGTGCTAGAAACTAAAACAAGAGCTAATTTTGAACTTAGAAAAAGAGCAATAGATAGAATGGAATTTTTTGAAGATGGAAAAATAGCTTTTACATATATAACTATGAAAGATGAAGAATATGTAAAATCAGAACCAGGAGATCATGAAGGATTAGTAGAAATAGGAAGAGATTTAGAAGGGGTTGAAGTATCAATCTTTTTAAGAGAAACAGAAAAAGGTTTTAAAGCATCACTTCGTTCAAATGAATATGTAAATGTAGCAGAGGCATGCTCAATATTTAGTGGAGGAGGGCATATAAAAGCAGCAGGATGCACAATCCCTTATGAATTAGAGCAAGCAAAAGAAAAAATAATAGAACGTGTTAAGACATTTTTAAAGTAATTTTGGAAATAATCAGCATATTACTAAGCATATATGCAATTAGAAAACCTAAATGCATATTGAAGCTGTAATAAGTAAAGTGTAATAGCTTCAGCTTAATGCCTAGAACTATACTAATTCTTTTTAAAATTTAGAAATTTAAAAGGATAAATTATGAATGGTGTATTAATAGTAAATAAACCACAAGATTATACATCGCATGATGTAGTAAATGTGGTAAAAAAAGCTTTGAATGAAAAAATAGGACATACAGGAACATTGGACCCTTTAGCAACAGGGGTCCTTCCTTTACTTGTGCGGAAAAGGAACTAAGATATCAAAATATCTAATTAACCATGACAAAATTTATGAAGCGGAGATAAAACTTGGAGCAGAAACAGATACTTTAGATAGAGAAGGAAAAATATTGGAGAGTAGAGCAGTAGAACAGGAAATACTAGAAAAAGGAAATATAGAAAAAGTACTAAAAAAATTGATAGGTAAACAAGAACAAGTACCTCCAATATATTCAGCAATAAAGATAAATGGCAAAAAACTATATGAATATGCAAGACAAGGTGAAAAAATAGTAATACCACCAAGGCAAATAGAAATATATGATATAGAACTTGAAGATATAGATTATAGACAAAATATAATTAAAATAAAAGTGCATTCATCAAAAGGAACATATATAAGAACACTTTGTAAAGATATTGCAGAAACTTTAGGTACAATAGGATATATGAATAATCTAACAAGATTACAAGTACGGAGAATTTGGAATAGAAAATGCTGTAACATTAGAAGAAATAAAAGAAAATAAAGAAAATGTAGATTTTTTTAAAGAGAAAATGATTAGGATAGAAGAAATATTTAAAAATGAGCAAAAGATAGTTTTAAACAATAAAAAATTAGATTTATTTTTAAATGGGGTAAAATTAGGTACAACACTAGAAGATGGAATATGCAAGGTGTATAATGATAAAAAAATATTTGTTGGAATAGGTGTAATAAAAGACAATAGGCTAAAAAGAGATGTTATAATCTAAATAAGATAAAATTATTTTTTTAAATTTTAACTATTGCATAAGATATTTACTTATGGTACAATACAAATATCACTGAAAGTGAAGGAGGTGATAGTATGGTAACAGATGAACAGTTTGACTTCTATGTAAATGAAGTAAGACAAATGAGAAAAGAGCTAAAGAAAGAAATTGAAAATGTTAAGAATGAGCTAAATGATAAAATTGACAATGTTAAATCAGAACTAAATAACAAAATTGAAAATGTTAAGACAGAATTAAATAACAAAATTGACGATGTCAGAACAGAGTTAAAGACAGAAATAGCTGAGGTAAAAAGTGAACTAAAGACAGAGTTAGCCGAGGCAAAGAGCGAACTAAAATCAGAATTAGCATTAACTAGAACAGAATTAAGAGCAGAAATCTCAAAAGGAAGAAAAGAGACAATGGATTTAAGAGAAGACTACTTAGAAGAACTAGCAAGGAGTGCAACTCAACATGCAGATATAATAAAATTAATGCAAAGTAAAGTTCAAGATTTGGACAAGAGAAAAGCAGATAAAGAGTTAAAAACAGCTTAATTCAAAATATTTTTTTTCTAAGCAAAGATTCTTTTGCAAATGGGGGGCAAAAGTAAAAAATAGATGTCATATAAATGAACATAAAGGTTATATGTTTATTTACATGGCATCTATTTTAATATTGTAATTTTGTTTATTCGTCATCTAAGTTATAAAATAGATTATCGTCAAAAAAATCCTTTAAAGTAATACCTACTCCTTGACAAATATAAGAAATAGTAATAACAGTGGGATATTTTGTGTTCCCCATCATTACATTTGAAAGAGTTGACTGAGTTATGCCGAGAAAGAGTAGCAAGTTTATTTAAAGTTATATTTTTTTCTTTACAAATATTATTAATTCTTAATTTAATTGCGTCATTTAAGGTCATAATAAATCCTTTTCTATCTTTAAGAAATCTCTATGAAGGTTGGCTTGACGAGATTATGAATAAAGATTTACGTAAATAAAATACTATTAACCATAGTTTATCATAATACAAAAAGTAAAATTAACCGAAAAAGGTTGACTTATGAAAAAATATATGATAAATTGTAGATATAATTAACCAAATTAGGTTAAACTCTCTTTATGGTTGGGAACTAGAGTAGTTTTGGTTTTGTTTGGTTTTGGCTTTGACTATTTTGGTTTCTAACCATAA
>CANPOS010000007.1 GCA_947575745.1 uncultured Clostridium sp. | reverse complement strand
CAAAAAAATTAGATGTAAACTCATTTATTTACATCTAACAGTATACATGTAATTTCTCGCTGTGATTATATCAAATTCTCAATCATTTTATATAAACGTTATTTGTTCATTTACTTATATTCTTCTTTTAAAAACATTTTATAAATATCCTTATCAATTTCAAATTCTGGTGCTCCCATTGCACCTGGTGCTACTTCATATTTATCAAATACTATTACTATATTTCCATCTTCTGAAAAATAAAATTCTTGATTTTCTTCTATTGTTTTAAAATTCCAATCTTCTATATTATTATTAACCCAATATACTACACTTTCATCTTCTTCCATCCCAGAAATCATTTGTCTTTTTATCTCATTACTTATGCACTCTTTAAAATCATCACTTGTAAATAAATCTTTCAATATTATTATTTTATCTTTTCTCTTGTCAATATGATAAATTTTATATCGTATATTGCTTCCTGCTCTGACTTCTGATAGTTCTAATTTTAAAGTGAACCAATTTTCACTATTTTCTAACACTTCTGATTCTAACTTAACTGAAAGATGATTTTCTGGATCTTTTTCTTCATTATACATATCTATTATTCTTTTAGTAAGTGTATTTACATCATCATTTACGATTTGACTTGTTTTATCTTCAGCCTCTATTACAGGAATTTCTATATCTAATTCACTATTTCCTTCTTTATCAAAATATCTTCTTATAGTAATAGCTTTTACTATATTGCCAACTACGGGTATTCCTTGCATAGCATATGAAATATCACTACTAATATTAGGTAATATTAATAACACTAAAACTATCATTGCGGATGCATATTTAAATGTAATTTTAAATGCTGGTTTCTTATTAAATCCTCTATGATTATCTTCTAACTCATTTAAGGTTTCATCAATCATTTTACTAAAATTATTTGGAGCTTTTACATTTTCACTTTTAACTGTTTTTTTAATCTTCATATCTTGCAAAAATTTCATATTTTTATAATCTCCTTTATCTTTTCTCTTCCTCTTGATAACTGTTTTTTTATAGCATCAACTTTACTCCCAGTTATTGTACTTATTTCTTTTATTGATAAATCTTCATAATAAAATAAAGTTATCACTGTTCTATATGGATTATCTAACTTTTGTACTGCATTCCAAATAGTCAACTCTGTATCAACATCTGTTTTATCTGCTTGTATATTTTCATCTTCAATATTCAAACAATGCTTCTTTCCATTTAATATTTCAAATGATGTATTTTGCAATATTCTATAAATCCAAGATTTAAATTTTTGTTTATCTTTTAGATTATCTAGTTCTTTATATGCTCTACAAATGGTTTCTTGCACTGCATCTTCTACATCTGCTTCATTTCTTAATATACTATATGAAAGTCTATACATTCCATTTTCTAATTTTTTTATATTATCGCAAAACCAACTTTTTGTATCTATCATTAGTACGAATCCTCCTCTTCAAGATATATTATAACATTACTTAAATACTTTTGTATATACGATTTTAATGTTATATGGATTTGTACTAATTATATATATTTAATTATTTACTGAGTGAGTTACCATAGCTGTACTCTCTGTAATTTTACCAAAAGTATATCCATTACTAATTCCATAGTCAATAATATCCTCTAAAGCATTTAAGGTTTTAGTGTTTCCATTAAAATCATGCATCAATACTACATTACTTCTAGATTTGCTTAAATTACTAACTACATTGTAATAAACATCAGATGAGCTTTTAGCTTCTCCTGCATCTCCAGACGATACATTCCAATCAAAATATTTATATCCGTTATCAAGAACTGTTTTCGTTAATCTTGACATTATACCTGGATTATATCTGCTTACAATATTAGAGCTTCCACCTGGAAATCTAGTTATTGTGGCATTATAGCCAGTAGATTTTTTTATTTTATCTTGCAATTTTCTTATATTTTGCATATAAATTTCTTCAGATTTATATATTTCTTTATAATTATGTGAATATCCATGAATTGCAACTGTATGTCCTTCATTTACTTCTCTTTTTACTATTTCTTCCTTTGCTCCATCATAATTCAATATAAAAAATGTTGCTTTTACATTCTTTTTCTTTAAAATATCTAGTATTTTAGGAGTTATACTTGTAGAAGGTCCATCATCAAAAGTTAGATATATTACACCTTTTTGCCCATTTTTTCCTGTTTTAGCTTGAACAGGCTGATTTATAACTGAAACCGTTCTTTTTTTTATAGTTTCATTCCCTTTAGAATCATAAACTTTATAAGTTATAGTATAAGTACCATTTTTAGAAGTATCTACATTTCCTTCTATTTGTATTTTTTCTGTTAAATCTCCATCTTTTTCATCTACTGCTTTTGCTCCTTGCTCTTTATAGCTATTTCCTCTTATTACAGAAATTTTTTCTTTTCCATTTAATGTAAGAACAGGTGCAATATCGTCAATAAAATTTACTATCCTCGTTTTTGTGCTTAGATTTCCTGCATTATCAGAAACTGTATATTTTATTTCGATTTTATTTTCACTTATCTCTTTTTTTTCTATATTAATTTTATCTGTAATATCTCCATCGCAATTATCAGTTGCAATAACTCCTGTTTCTTCATATTCTTTGGTATAAGACAAATTTACTATTTCTTCTCCTGTTAATACAATCTCTGGTGGTGTTTTATCTACTACTCTTATAGTATGTTTTTCATAATACTTTCCAAAAAGCATTGGCACTTCGTATTCAATTTCATAATCTCCTACTGCATTATAATCTATATCTCCTATCATTTTTACATTAGCAGAAACATCATGACATAGATAACTTGTTTTAGGCATTTCTATTTGCTTATTGCTGTTTACTTCTATTTCTACTACATCTTGGATCTCCAATCTTGGATTTGCTAATGCAAATGTAGCAGGAATACTTATAAATAATAGTAGTTCTAGTGCTATTAAAAATACAATAGACTTTTTTAATTTTTTACCTTTTTTATCTTTATATATTTTTGTAAATAATAGTACTACTATTACTGTAATTAATACTTCTATTATAATTATCATCTTTTGCTTCATCTCCTAATATATATTTTTCTATATATATTGTATGATGACTTTTTTCACCAAAAAGTGACAATTATTTTTAAAATATTTTTTATCAAATTTCATCCTTGCAACTTATTATCTTTTGTTAACGTCATATAATAAAAGACAGATAATTTTCAACTTAATTACCTGCCCTATGAATTGTAATTTACCATAATAAGTTTATTGTGCAAGCAACTACTACACCAATTAAAATTATTATAGAGCCAATTGCTTTTTTATGTTCTTTAAAGAATTTTTTTATTTTTTCCATAACACATTACTCCTTTCTACAAATTACTATCTTGTTTTTTGATTATATCATAAAGGACAGATAATTACAATTTAAAATTATCTGTCCTAATATAGATATTTTATTTTCTTACACAATAAGGTTAATTTATAATAACTCTTTTATTATACTCTCTAGTTTAGATTTTGGATAAAAACCTACACTACTTTTTACTACATTTCCGTTTTTCAAGAACATAAGAGTTGGTACACTCATTATATTATACTTTAGTGCTAAATCCTGATTTTCATCTATATTAATTTTGCAAACTTTAACACTTTCTGAATATTCATTTGCAATTTCTGAAATAACTGGAGATAACATTTTGCATGGTCCACACCATGTCGCATAAAAATCAATTAAAACTAACTTATCAGTATTAGCTATTTCTTCATTAAAATTACTTGAATTTAAGTTTATTTCACTCATTTACTTTTCCTCCTTTAATCAATTGTTTTATAGTAAAGCATACAATGACAATATCCTTCGAAATTAGGATCTTTAATCTGTTCTTTAAATTCTCTGCACATACATTTGGTATCATCTGTTTTTTCAGTTCTGCATGGGCAATAACCTCCTGTCTTTTTTAAGCCTTCTCTTATAGTGTCTACAACCTCTTTATTTGAATTTAGTTTTACTGCCAAAATTGTTTCCTCCTTTATTTATTTTTATATATTTTATTTTTTGATAATACTTTTTATTCTTCTATAACTTAATCTTACTATACTTCAATATCTGAAAACAATTTTAGTTGTTATTTATAATTCTTTAACTATACTTTCTTTATCTACTATTCCCACAAATGTTTTTGTTACTTCTCCATTTTTCATTATAAGCATTGTTGGTATATTCATAACATTATACTTTATGGCTAGTTCTTCATTTTTATCTACATCTATTTTTACAACTTTAACTTCTTTATGTTCTTTTGCTATTTCTTTAATGATTGGATTCATTGTTCTACATGGCATACACCATGTTGCATAAAAATCAATAAATACTGTTTTACTTTCATTAATTACTTCTTGTTCAAATTGTTCTGCATTTTTAATTTCCATTATTTCTACTTGTTCTTCTTTAACTTCTTCTTGCATTTCTTGATCATTATTTTTATTTATTAAATAATTATATATAAATGTTATTCCTATTAATAATAGTATAAATAAAATAATCTCAATTATTAATTTTTGCTTTTTATCCATATATTAATCCTCCTAAAAAATTAATAGTATTCCACTAAAAATTAGTATCATTCCTGCTATCTTATTTATAATATTATAATGTTTTTTAATATTATTAAATGTATTTTTTAATCTTTCTAGAAATATAGAAGTTAAAATAAATGGTATTCCTAATCCAATAGAATATATAAATAGCATAAATCCACCTTTTAAAACATTCATTGAAGTAGCACTCATCATTAAGGCACTACTTAAAAATACTCCTACACATGGTGTCCAACACACAGAAAAAATCATTCCAAATATTATTGCAGAAAAGAAACTAAGTTTATCACTATTCTTTTTTATTCCTTTTGATTTATTTAATATTTTTATATTTAATATTCCCATGTAGTGCATTCCAAATATAATAATTATTATTCCAAATATAATATTTATATATTTACTATTAGCTGTTATTACTTTTCCTAATGTACTTGCAAATATACCTAATAATACAAAAATAATAGTAAATCCTAAAACAAATCCTAAAGAGTTTATAATTGTCTTTTTCAAATCTTTATCTTGCCCTGCAAAATATGATACATACATTGGTAACATTGGCAATACACATGGTGATAAAAATGATGCAATTCCTTCTATAAATATAATAATAAAATCCATCTTGCCTCCTTGTAAATATTCTATAATAAAATAGCTTTATTATCAACTTTTATTTTTCTTCTATTGTAATATATATTGATTAAGTACTAATGCACTATATAGAAATAGCACATCTTGGTCTTTAAATTCAATGTATTGATCTATTAAAGTGCTTGACATATATCTAAGGTCTATTAATGTAATTTTTTTGTAATTTTGTATAAGTAATGGGGCTATACTACTTCCAAATGAATCTCTAAAAAGTAATAATTCTTTTTCTGTATTTGCATTTTGGTTTTCTATATCAATTAGTGGAGTTGCTCCTGATAAATATATATCGTATTTATCTTTATGATTATTTCTATCATATACTGTTCCTATTTCTTTTTTCTCATAATTATAAGTTTTACAACTTTCTATTATATCATTTGTTAAAATATACATTTTGTCTGGATTTAACTTTTTACCTAATTGCCCATAATATGTACCATAAAATTCTCCTACATTTGTTTTGGTATATTTCAATTCTTGTATATCTTCTAGTTTCATTTCAGTTTGTATTTTTTTTACTACTTTTTGTAGATTCTCTTGTTTCCAATGTAAATCTGTTTTATAATAATCTTCTAATTCTAAATCATCCCAAATATCAATATATTTTATATCTTTTAATTTGCTTGATATAATTTGTTTTAATTTATTATAATCAATTTTTAAATGTTCATCTTCTTTTAAATAATAGTTTTTATCTGGAATAACTGCATAATATACATTCATACCTTGCAAATGCTTTTCGTAAATACCTTTTATTTTATCAATTGATCTACTTACATTTTCTTCTTTTAATGGGTATTCCATTTTATATATTGCCCCATTTTTTTCAAATAATTTATTATTATCTTGTTGTCTTAATATATTAATATTAAAAAATGATTTTACTTTTCTTAATGTATCTCGTGCTATAAACTGGTCTATTGCATACTCTTCTATTTTTTTAGTTGTGTCTTCATTTACTATTTTTTTCAAAGTTATTTCTGGGAATTGTGCTAATTTTCTTCTTTCTATTATTGATATTTCTTGATCTTTTTTTAATATATTAGCTAACAATATTATTACTAATATTATAACAAATCCTAATGTTATAATTATATTTTTTATTTTATCTTTCATTATAGCACCTCCTAAAACCTAAAATATAAAAATGGGCTGAATGAACCATCTATAATATAGCTTGTACTTATAATTAAAATAAGTAATAAAAATATTGGCTCTATATAATTTATAATTTTATGTATCTTATTGTTATTTGATATTTGCTTTAATATAGGAGTAGCACCTATTATACTTATTATTATAATAATAAAATAGCTTTTTAAATAATATAGACTTTCTTCTGTAATAAATGGTATATTATTTATTCCGAACAATCCCCCTATATTTTGCAAGATATCTGTAACACTATTTCCATTAAATATAATAAAGCTAATCATAACTATTAATAGGGTATATATATGTGCAAAGAACTTAGGAATTTTCTCTAAGTATTTATTTAAAAATACTTTTTCTATTATTAATAAAATTCCAAAATATAGTCCCCACATTACAAAATTCCATGCAGCACCATGCCATAATCCTGTTAATATCCATACTATTAATATATTTCTAAGCCATTTTATTTTACTAACTTTATTTCCTCCTAATGGAATATAAATATAATCTCTAAACCAACTACTTAATGATATATGCCACCTTCTCCAAAATTCTGTAATACTTCTTGCAATATATGGATAATTAAAGTTTTCTAAAAATTCAAATCCTAACATTTTTCCTAATCCTATTGCCATATCTGAATATCCTGAAAAGTCAAAATATATCTGTAACATACTAGATATTGCATATAGCCAATAATAAACTATACTACTTTCATTTCCCCCTAGTACTATAACAGTTAATTCTCCTAATATATCTGCAATTAATACTTTTTTTCCAAGTCCGATTATGAATCTTCTAACTCCTAAACTAAATTTCTCAAATGTATATGTTCTTTTTTCTATCTGTTCTTCTATTGTTTTGTATCTAACAATTGGTCCTGCTATCAATTGTGGAAATAATGAAACATACATTGCAAGTTTAAAAATATTTTTTTGAACTTTTGCTTCTCCTTTGTATACATCTATTAAATAACTAATCATCTGGAATGTATAAAAAGATATTCCTATTGGAAGTGCCACATAAATAAAGTCTATTTTATGTGATAACCACAAATTAATATTTTCTATAAGGAAATTTGCATATTTAAAATATACAAGAAATCCTATGCTAATAATTATTGAAATTATTAAAAATAATTTAGATTGCTTTTTATACTTATCCATTAAGATTCCAAATATATATGTTGTAATTATTGAAATTATCATTAACCATACATATTTAGGCTCACCATAAAAATAGAATAATAATGATGAAATTAGTAAGACAACATTCTTACATTTATTTGGTACTATATAATAAATAATTAAAACAATAGGTAAAAAATAAAATAAAAATGTGACACTAGAAAATACCATATGCCCCCCTTTTTCTTGTTAAATAATATTGTCGCCGAAAAATAGATTATATTTTCTATTTAACTCGGCGACTTTTATTTTTTGAATATTATTAATACATTTCTGGTGGTAATTCTATTTCTTCTTCTGCTTTTTCGAATTCTTTTCCGACACTTCCAGCTAATGTTTTAAATCTCTCATAAATAGGTTTTGCTGCCTCTTCACTAGACATAACTAGACATACTATATTTCCACTACTTGTTGTATAAACCTTCTCTGCTGAAACGCAAATCCATTTTCTAGAATCTACATTGTCTTTTATTGCTTCTGCAATTTCATTTGCGTTTACTCCATCTTTCACTGTTGCAAGAACAAATGAATATGCTTGTGAACTAATCATTGGTTCTGATGCTACAAGATATTGTAATTTTTCTCCATTGTCAAGTCCTGTAAATGCCTTTACCATCATCTCATCTGTTACATCTATTGTTTGTGTTTGTAGACTTCCTGGTACCTTGTCCTCTTGTCCTTCATATATTTTGTTAACTAAAGATACTAAATCGTCTGCACTATTAATTGTTTCTAAATTTGTTTTTGGTTTTGAATTCATTAAAATAACTACTACTATTGCTATTATAGCTATAATAGCTACAACTGCTATAATAATCTTAGTTGATTTGCTCATTTTCTTTTCTCCTCTCTTTTTTTATTACTTTTGTTTTTGTATATTTGAGTAACACTCCATATATATGGTTTAGTCACTCTTTTTATATTTCATGATAATTATAATATAACAATCTAAAAAAGTAAATATTTATTGTTAGTTATTTTCTTTTATTATTTATCAATTAAATCATATCTTTTAAATATATTAATTATCATGCTATATACTAACTTTTTACTTAATAATTCTCTAAATTTTGTTGTTTTATTTTTTCCTTCATTCCTTAACTTTTCTAATTCTTTTCCCAAAGTATCATATTCATTTTGTATATCTTTTAATGCTCTTTCAAAATTTTCTAATCTTTCCATTCCCCATCCTTTATCTATAAATTAAAAGAATTACTCTATAATTTCATATAAAGTAACTCTATAATTTATTATCTATGACATCTTCCTCTACTATAATCTTTGCTACAATGGTAATTTCTTTTTGAACATTGATTATTTCTTTCTATACAATAATTATTTTGTTCATGTATTGGGCAATTGTGATATTGCTCACAAATATCGCATTCTGTCACTCTTTCTTCCATATTTTTATAGATTTGTATAGCTTCTTCTTGATTGATTTTATTATTATTTATCTCTTGTTCAAGTATTTCTTTTTCTATTTGTAATTTTTCTTGTTTTGATAATGCTTGGACATATGAATTAACAAACATAACACCTACTATTAATAAAGCAAAAATTACAATAGAGAATATTAAGTTCTTTTTCATAAAATATGTTCCTCCCTTTTACTCAATTTTTATATTATATCATTATTTTTACTAAAAATATACCCTTTTAATAAAAAATCTCAACATTTTATTGTACTATCAATAAATAAGTATAATTGTTCACATTATATTAATTTTGATATAAACTAGTATTTGTTACTTATCCATTTTTATTAAAAATTTCTTTTTATTATTTCTAATAATTTTATTAAATCTGAATTATTGGTTCCTTCAATTTTTACTATTTTATTATCAAATTTATTTCCATATATTTTTTTATATTTTTCTGCATGATTTCTAATAAGGAAACATTGTTCACTTTTATCTTTTCCAAGCACTTTAAATATTGATACATATAAAATTCCATCTGTTCTTCTTACTGATTGTTCTTTTAAACTTTTAGATATTTCTACTAAATATTCATAATCTTCTTTTGCTATAAACATTTTTTCTTTAGTTTTTATATACACTTCTATATTATTTAATGTTTTCTCTAGCAAATTAATATCTACATTTTCTATATTTATCTGCAACAATTCATTTAACTGTTCTAATAATTCTTTTTCATTTTTCATTATATTTAAACTACTATTCCCTATTATCTTTTTTGCACGTAACTTTATTTCTTCTAATTTATCTACCTTCATCTATTTTCTCCTTCTATATTTTTCTATATAGTATAACTTTTTTATAATTTTGTCAACCTATTATAGTTGTATTTTGTAACTACAATAGTGATTAATAAAAACTTATTAAATTGATATACTTAACTAAAAAGAGGTGTATATATAATGTCAGTTTTTAGTAATTTCCCTTTAAGAGATGATTTTTTAAGTAAAACCCTTTCAATTGATATTTCACTATATGAAAAATTAGAATTTTTAAGTAAAAATAAGTATGATGCTTCAATTAGCAAGCTTGTTAATGCTTGTTTAGAGGGTTTAATAAAAGATAAAAAAATTGATTTGTATAAAAGGAGCAAAGGAGAAGTTGTTGTTTCTCGTAGTTTTCTAATCAAGAAAACTACCTATGAAAATCTTACTAAATTAAAAAATGAATATGCTATTTCTTTAACAAAATTAATTAATATTGCCATTTTCAACGCCTTAGTGGAAGAAAAATTAATAGATAAATCAAACCTTTAATAATTAAATAAGAGCCTTTCCTGACATAACAATAAAAGATAGTGTTTGAATTTTTTAGTTCAATTCATTTACACACTATCTTTTTTAATAAGAATTTTTTATCTATTTTTATTCATAATATTAATTTTAGTATCATCAAAATACCACCTCTAAATATTATGCTAAACTTTCATAATATGCATTATATAGTTTTGAATAATATCCGCCTGTTTGTAATAAACTTTCATGATTTCCTTCTTCAATAATTCTACCTTCACTAAGTACAATGATTCTGTCTACATTAACTATTGTTGATAATCTGTGTGCTATAAATATAGAAGTTTTTTTTGCAGACAATACCTCTATTGACTTTTGAATTAGGCTTTCTGTGTATGTATCTATGTTTGCCGTTGCCTCATCTAGTATAAATATTTCTGGATTATGAGCAAATATTCTAGCAAATGCCATTAATTGTTTTTGTCCTGCTGAATATGACTCTCCCCTTTCGGCTGCAATTTCCTCCATACCATTTGGCAAGCTATTTACAAATTCCCCCGCTGATGCAAGTTCTATTGCTTCCATTACATCTTCATCTATCATATTTTTGTTTAATTTTACATTGTCTTTTATACTCTTTGCAAAAATAAATGGATCTTGTAAAATTATTCCTATATATCCTCTTAGAGTTCTTTTCTTAATATCTTTTATATTTACTCCGTCTAAAAGTATCTCTCCTTTTTGTATCTCATAAAATCTATTAATAAGGTTTGTAATTGTTGTTTTTCCGCTTCCCGTCTTCCCAACAAAAGCCGCACTTTCTCCTGGATTTATAACGAAACTAACATCTTTTAATACCCAATTTTCATTGTCATAAGAAAACCACACATTTTTAAATTCTATTTTTCCTTTGACATTTTTTAATTCTATTCCCTCGTCTAAATCCTCTAAATATTCTTCTTTCTCTAATATCGCATATATTTTATCCATTGAAACAGTTGCTTCTTCAACTACTTCAACATTTTCTATAATTCTAGTTATTGGCTCAAATAGTTGCTTGATATACGTTACAAAAACATATACATACCCAACTTCCATATTTACTCCTAATATATGATATACACATGTCCATACAATTATTGATATTCCTAAGTTTTCAAGTACTGTCATAATACCTGGAAGTAGAGCTTCAAAAAAACCGTGTTCTTGCTTTTAAATCTCTAAATTTTCTAGTATATCCTTCACATTCTTCTTTCTTCTCTTTTTGAATATTAAATATCTTTATAATTTTTGAACCATATATAGACTCTGCTAAAAAACTGTTTAACCTTGCTCTAGTACTATTTGCCTTTTTATTTAATTTATTTAGTATTTTAGTCATAATAATAGCAAATATTATTACAAAAGGTATTACAATAAATGCCATAATACTTAATTTATAGCTAAAATATATCATTATTCCAATTAAGGCAATTATTAAGATAATATCTCTTATAACTGTTGTAACTACTTCTTTAAAAAATGTAGCTATATCTTCTGCATCATTTGTTATTGCAACAAATAATTTTCCTGCTGGAGTTTTATCATGGAAAGTTATATTTGCATGTTGTACATATTTGTATAGCTTATTTCTAAGATCATATACAATATTTTCCCCAACTATATTTATAGTTGTTGTTGAAATAAAATTTATGACATTTCCTAATAGTACAACTCCAATGTATATCGCCCCAAGTATCCCTATTGAAATTACTCCATTTATAAAGATTCCTTTACTTAAATAATCATCTATTACAATTTCTATTATGTATGGTTTTATTATCTCTCCAACACTCACCAATAGTGATAATATTGTAACTACAATTATTGATTTTTTATATGGTTTTGACATGTCTTTTATTCTAGATAATGTTTTACTTTTCATTTGTTATACATCTCCACATTTTCTTTTGATGATTGTTGATTATAAAATTTTTTATATAATCCTTCTTCATGTATCAGTTCTTCATGCACTCCTTTTTGAACTATATTTCCTTCTTCTAAAACTATTATTTCATCTGTATTTTTTATATCTGATATTCTGTTTGAAATTATTATACATGTTTTTCCTTTGCATAATTCTTCAACATTTTTCATAACTTTTTCTTCTGTTTTGTTATCTAATGCTGAAAATGTATCGTCAAAAATTACTATATTACTTCTTAATAAAAATGCTCTTGATATTGCAACTCTTTGTTTTTGCCCACCAGATAAATCTACTCCTCTTTCTCCTATAACAGTGTCTAACCCTTCTTTCATATCTTCAATTTCATCATATATCATTGCTTTTTTTGTGCTATTTTCTATTTCGTCATCATCATATCCTTCTTTGAAAATACTTATATTTTCTTTTACTGTTGTTGAAAATAAGAAGTTATCTTGTGTTATATAACATATACTTTTTCTAAGATCTGTCAATGGTATGTCATTTATATCTTTTCCACCTATTATAATTTTTCCTTTAGGTACTGGATATAATCTTAATAAAAGATTAGCAAGCGTTGTTTTTCCACTTCCTATTGTTCCAATTATTCCAAGAGTTTTTCCTTCTTCTATTTTTATATCTATATTATTTAATGCAAGTTCTATATTACTTGGATAATTGAAAGTTAAATCTTTTATTTCTATATCTCCTGAAATAAGATTTTCTTTTCCTTCATCTAGCATTAGTATTTTTTCTTTTTCCAAATTCATAAAATTATCCAGTCTTCTATATGAAACTTGCGCTCTTTTATATGCTGATATTATTCCTGGCATCCAATCTACTGGTCCAATAAATAGTCTAATATATCCATTAAATGCAATAAAATCACCTATTGTAATTTCTCCATCTAAAACCAGTTTTGAACCATATATAAGTGAAATTGCATAACAAAGCCCAAAGCATATTTTTATTGTAATCGATATCAATGTAGAATTTATCTCAACTGCAATATTACTTTCTTTTAAAATTTTATTTTTTCTTATAAATTCTTTTAGTTGATATTTTTCTCCTGAATATGCTTTTGTTGTTCTAATTGCATCTGTACTTTCTTGCACATATTCTGATAGTGCTGTATAGTTTTTCTGTGCTTTTTTAAAATTTATTTCAACATATTTTTTGATTTTTACAACTATAAAACATGTTATAATTATTGGACAAAGTGTTGCAAGAGTTAGTTTTATATTTGTTCCTTTTATCATACTAGCTGTAACAATAATAAATATTGCAATTATTCTTGTTATGTAAGCTATTGTTCTAAAGTACAACTTTCTTACTTCTGAAATGTCTTGAGTAAAATATGACATTATTTCGCCATTTTTTATATTTTGTATATTTGTCATCTTTATTTTTAAAAACTGTTCAAATATTTTATTTTTTAATTCTTTTTCAAAACTTCTCGACAAAAACACAACTAATGTTCTCCATGGAAGCCTTAGTAGCAAAAGCCCAACAGCTGATAATAATAAATATAAAATATTATTGAATATTTGTGACTTATTTTGTTCTATATTATATAAAAGATCTATTATCCAACCTACTATCATTGAAGGGTATGTACTCAAATACATATTTAATACTATAAATGTAGTTGAAATAAATATAATCCATTTGTATTTCTTTAGTATATCTATTATTACTTTTTTCATTTGATTTCTTTAATCAGCCTTTCTGTAAATAATTGTGATTTTATCCCTACTTTTCTATCATATTCCTCCTTTAAAATTGCATTATCTGATATTACTTTAATGGCTATTACTGGAATATGATATAGTTCTGCAATTTTATATATAGAAATACTTTCCATTTCTTCACATATTATATTATACTTTTTATTTAGATGCAACAGTCTATCAGTTTCTTTATTCCATATATCTCCACTTCCAATAGCTCCAAAATACGTTTTTTCCTCTACTTCTTTTGCTACTTTTTTAGTAAGTTCTAATAAGTCTTTATTAGATTTTGGACAAATTAGTCTATTATCTTCTCCATAAATAAATGTTGTTATCTCATAATCATCTAAATTTGTGCCTTCTCCTCTTTCTCTTTTAGCACTTTCTAAAGAGTTTATATGTATAACTTCTGTCCCAATTGCTATATCACCAACGTGTATTTCTTCTCCAATTCCTCCTGCAACTCCCTCATTTATTATCACTCTTGGTGCGTATTTTTTTATACTAAGAGTGATACTTCCTGCTGCATTTATTGTTCCTACATTTGAAAAGCATAGTACAACATCTTTTCCATGCATTGTCCCTTCATAGAAGGTACACATTTCATTTTTTTCTATTTTTATATTTTCTAATTTTTTCTTTAAATAATCTAATTCCACGTCTTCCATTGAAGCAATTACTAATATTGGTTCTTTTTTCATATTTATTTTCCTTTACTTTAAAAACTATATTTTTATTATATCATTTCTTTATGTTTTTTCAATATATAAAGAAAAATTATTTAGGCTGCTAAATTCTTGCTTTAACAGCCTAAATAGTTTTACCCTGACCTGCTATATAAATTAGCAAGCCAGGGTAAGAGCCTTTTTCGTGTCACACGGCTTTCGCTTCAGTCATTGCACCGTCGCCTTCGACTATGGTGATTTTGACTTCCGCCTGAAAGCTGGCGCCTTTGGGGAGGCAGACATACTGTGTATCATTGTAGACACGCTTGTTTCCGCTTTTGATTACAATGATAGTATGCCCCAGAAGTTCCCCAGCGGATTGGACTCCTGCTTGTTTAAGCAAAATGTCCATCTGCTTGTTGGTGAAGAAGCCTTTCGATATGGTATATTCGTTCCGCCAGACCAGTTGACACCCATTGTTTTTTTGTTCCGCTGCAAGAATCGAATAATCGCTGATCTTCATTTTATGCACGCTCCTTTTCAAAAAATTGACTTACATTTATTATATCACACTTTTTTAAATTTCTCAAGTTTTATGTTAACGTTATCGGTTTTTGTGCTATTTTTCGTGTTTTTTCACCATCTCTATTCTTCCATCTTTTACATATATTATTTCGTCTGAGTTTACTATTGTACTTTTTCTATGTGCAATAATTATTACAGTACTTGTTTCATTTATTTTATCTATAATATCTTGTAAATATTTTTCTGTTTTTAAATCCATACTTGAAGTTGGTTCATCAAAAATATATATACTTGATTCATGTAGTATTGCTCTAATAAATGCAATTACTTGTAGTTCTCCATCAGACAATTTACTTAATCTGATTTCCGTGTCTAAACCATTTTTCAATTTTTCAAATATATTTTTTACATTCATTTCTTGAATAAGATTTTCTATTTTTTTATCTGTTATTTTACTATCTCCAAGTTTTATATTATTTCTTATTGTATCAGTAAATATATATGGTTTTTGCGAAATATATGATATATTATTTCTTAAAGATTTTGTTGAAATCTCATGTATATCATTTTCTCCAATTAATATTTTCCCTTCTTCTATATCATATAGTTTCATTAATGTATTAACTATTGTTGTCTTTCCGTGCTCCAGTTCTTCCAACTATTGTTACTCTTGAGCATTTTGGTATTTTAAAAGATACATTTTTTAATATCAATTCTTTTCCATATTTCATAGATACATTTTTAAATTCTATATCTCCAGTTAATTTTTCTATTTCTTTTCCTTTTTCCAATTCTTCTTCACTATTTTCTGATACAATTATTTTTATTTTTTTATATGAATTTATACAAGCTTGAATTTCTTCTAATTGATTAAATATTTCTTCTAGTGGGCTTTTACACTCCTTTGTGTAATTTAAGACAAGATAAATACTTCCAAGAGATATACCTGAATCTATATTTAGTGCATACTCTAGTAGTGCATATATACCGTACTGATTGTGCAATTGTTATGAGCCAATATGGAAAATTATGTACAAATATATATCTTCTTCTTAATTTTAATTCTTCATCAAATAATTTGTTTGATTTTTCTATATTCTTTTCTTGCAATTTAAATAATTGTGTTATTTTATTTTTATTATATAATTCTGAAAACATTTTGTTTTCTTTATCTCTTTTTTTCAATATTTTATTATCTAAATTTCCTAATATTTTGGTAAATATACAAACTATAATTGTTATTACAATTATAGTTACTGTTCCAATTACTGCAAGTTTTACGTCTGCAAAGAACATTAAAATTACCATAAATGTTATATATATTATATTATTTACTACAATATTTAATAATCCAAAAAATAAATTAAATAGATTATCCACGTCTGATGTAAGTCTTGTATATAGATCTGCTGAACTGTATTTATCAAAATTTGCCATTTTCATATTTAGTACTTTATTAAATAACTTTTCTCTTATACTTTTAAGAATTGCCGCCATAGTCTTATTTACTAATATGTTTCTTATATTTTTAAACATAGCAAATGCTATATGAATAGTAATATATGCAACTATTAATTCAAGTATAATTTTATCAATATTAATCGATTTAAAGTTTATATCTAAGGTTTTCTTTACTATAAATGGGTGAATTGCATTAAGTAAATTACATACTATTATCAAAAATCCTATTAAGATTAAATCTTTTTTATAGTTTTTCATAATTTCTTTCATACCAATTCACCTACTTTCTCATAGGTGCTTAGTTCATTATATAACTGATTTCTTTCTAAAAGCTCTTTATGTGTTCCGCTATCTTCAAGCTTTCCGTCTATTATTAAATATATTTTATCCATTTTTTCCATTGCACTTATTTTATTTGAAACAATTATTAATATATTTTCTTCTGCTTCTTTTCCTATTTCTTTCATTACCTCTTTTTCTGTTTCTATATCAAGCGCTGATAATGTGTCGTCAAATATATTTATGCTCTTTTTATATAGTAAATTTCTTGCTATTTGTATTCTTTGTTTTTGTCCTCCTGATATTCTTTCTCCATTTTCTCCAATTAAAGTTTGGAAGCCATCTTGCATATTTTTTATGTCTTCATATATACTTGCTTTTTTACTTATTTCTTCTATTTTTTCTATATTATTTTCTTCTCGTATATCTATATTGTTTTTTATAGTATCATCTGTTATTACATTTCTTTGCATTGCATAACCTATGTTTTCAAATATACTTTCTCTTGTATATTCATTTATATCTATACCATTTATGTATATAGTGTTTTTTGGTGCTTCTAAAATTCCTGCAATTATATTCATAAGTGTGGTTTTTCCGCTTCCAACTTGTCCTACTATTCCAATCTTTTCTCCTGCTTTTATTTCAATATTTATATCATCTAGCACTGCCTTTTCTTCTGCATTATAACTATATGAAAGATTTTTTATTTCTATTTTTTCTACCTTTTCTAAGACTTTTCCATTTTTATTATATGTTTCAAGATTAAAGAAGTAATTAAATCTTTTGCTTGCCTGCTTAAAATATGCTATTCCATTTATTAATGGCTCTATTGAGTTTGAAATTTCTGATAAAATTAGAGTTATACATGCTATATATGCTGTTAGTTCTCCTACTGTCATTATATTATTTTTTATAAGTATTAATCCTACTGAAAATCCTAATGAATAGCAAATTGTATACAAAATATTAACAACATTGCTTATTTTGTTTTTTACTATTCCTATATTTTCGTCTGCTATTTTGGCTTTTTCATTGATTTCATTAAATTTATTTTTTTGATTTTCTTGTTCATTATATAGTTTTATTAGAGTAAATCCAGAAGTATTTTGTTCTATCGTTTTTGATAAATCTAGATAAACTTTTCTTGATTTTTCTATTACCTTCTTTTCTTCCATATAAAGTTTATATAAATTATATATTCCTAATGGAATTATTGGTATTAATGTTAATCCTAAAATATAGTTTATATCTTTTCCTATTAATATAATTCCAATTATTGGTGCAACAATTAATCTTGCAAAATTGAAAAATCCATTTCCTAAAAATCTTCTTATTGATAGAAGTTCTCTTGATAAATATGCTAAAAATGCACCTTTTTCTTCTTTTTCAAAATAGTCTAATTTTACATTTTGTAAATGTTCTATTACCTTTTTTCTTAAATAGATATCTGAAATTCTAGCTCTTGTGAAAAATAGGATTCTATACGATATTCTTGGTATGATTAGTATTACTGAATAAAATAACAAAGTATATACTTCATTGATTATTATTTCTTCATTTATGCTTTCACTTAATAATAAATCTAAAATATTTCCAATAAATTCTGGTATCTTATATAAAATATATATTGTTAGTCCATGAAAAATAATACCAATCATATATATCGGAAATGTTCTTTTTAGTTCATCAGCAAATATCTTATTATTTTTCATCTTCTCCCCTTGTATTTTAATATTCATTTACATCTGATTTAATTAGTTTTTCTCCTTCATATTCAAGCCTTGCTGTGAAAAATGGGTTGTTTTCTTTTAAAATTCTTTCTAAAAATACTCTATCTCCTTCCCATGTTTTTAGGCCAATTACTTTATCTTTTTCTACCCATTCTAAGTCGCCTTCTCTACATTCTATCAATTTTCCTTCAAAATTGTTTGAGGTAAATACATACATATATTCTGTCTCCCACTCATTCGACACATAAGTTACTATGCATCTTAATTTGCATGTTTTTAAAGTAAGCCCAGTTTCTTCTTTTACTTCTCTTTTCACACATTCTTCTGGGCTTTCTTTGTCTTCGAATTTTCCTCCTACTCCAATCCATTTGTCTTTGTTTAAGTCATTTTCTTTCTTTGTTCTATGTAGCATTAGGTATTTCCCTTTTCTTTCTATATAGCATAAAGTTACATTTTTCATTTTTACCTCCACTTAAAGATATTTCATCCCTTTTTTTGCTTGTGAATATTCATCTCTATGTTTTATCTTATATTGATTACCATTCATTACAAAATTAGATCCTGTTTGATGAAAATCGAATTTCACATTATATTTATCACAAGTTTTCTTTATATTTCGTACCCAATCAAAATTACAAATACGAGCATTTTTATATGATTCTCCTCCGACTGAAACTGTATCTATTTTTCCACTCTCCAAAAATTTGCTTAAATCTATATCTTCTAAAATTGGAGCTACAAAAATATATTTATGTTTAGCTTTTATCTCTAATAAGATTGGCAGACGTTCATTTGCTTTTTGCTGATTTTCACAAGTTACTGCAATTATAACATTATCATATCCTGTCTTCCAGCCACTAGGTATACACTTATTAAATCTTTCAATTCTTTTTGTGCATATTAAAAAGTTAACATCTGTCCTTTTCTTTATAATTTCCCACGCTTCTTCTCTCCAACTATCTGCTTCTTCTATAAAAAAATCTGATGTAAAACATGTTGCAACTTCTGTCCCAGCTGGAATTTTAAAATTACCTTGTCTATCTTTTTTTAATGGTAAATTAAAATTAGTTTTAGATTTAGTTACAATGTTTGAATTTTTATTACGTATGTTATCTAGATAATATACATAACAATTTAGACTGCCTGGGCTACACTTATGGCAGCCATGCCATGGACTCCAAAGAGATCGCTTCATGTTCCAACTCCTTATTTTAATGTAAAAATTACTTTACACTATCAGTATAAAGTAATTTTTGGTTCTAGATTATATTTATCTCTTTATTTCCTTCTATAACTTCTCCTATTTCGTATGCTGTTTCGCCTTCTTGTTTTAATATCTCTAATGTTTCATTTACTTTGTCTTTAGGCACTATTATTGCCATTCCTATTCCCATATTAAAGGTATTATACATATCTCTTTCTGGTATATTTCCTGTTCTTTGTATTAACTTAAATAGTGCTGGAACTTCATAAGAAGTTTTATTTATATTTAAAGCTACTTTATCATTTAACATTCTTGGTAGATTTTCGTAGAAACCTCCTCCTGTTACATGTGATATACCTTTTACATTTATTTTTTCTAACACTTTTCCAATTGGTTTTACATATATTTTTGTTGGTTCAAGTAGTGCTTCTCCTAGTGTTTTTCCTAGTTCTTCTCTATATTCATTTAAGTTTTCTTTATTTACGTTAAATACTTTTCTAACAAGTGAAAATCCATTTGAGTGAACTCCTGATGATGCAATTCCTATTACTTTGTCCCCCACTTCTATATTATCACTATTTATCATTTTCTCTTTATCTACTATTCCAACACAAAATCCCGCTAAGTCATATTCATCTACTGGATAAAATCCTGGCATTTCTGCGGTTTCTCCTCCAACTAATGCACATTCTGCCATTCTGCACCCATCTGTTACTCCTTTTACAATAGTTGCAACAACTTCTGGAACATTTTTGCCTAAAGCTATATAGTCTAAAAAGAATAATGGTTTTGCTCCACAACATATTATATCGTTTGCACACATTGCAACACAGTCTTGTCCTACTGTGTCATGTTTATTAAGTAAAAATGCTAATTTTAACTTTGTTCCTACTCCGTCTGTTCCTGAAACCAAGATTGGCTCTTTCATATCTTTTATATCTGGTGCAAAAAGTCCTCCAAATCCGCCTAAATCTGATACAACTCCTTTTGTATATGTACTTTGTACACATTTTTTGATTAGCTCTACTGATTTATATCCTGCTGTTACGTCAACTCCTGCATCTTTATAGCTTTCGCTAAAACTTTTTTCCATAAGAGGTTACCTCCATATTTTTTAATGAAATTATTGTATCATAATCTACTTAAAATTACAATACTTGACAAATTGTTTTAATTTCTACCCTTAGAGCTCTATTATCCTCTCTATATTTCCAATACTATATAAGGGTATATTAATTAGCCAATTCTCTTTTCTATAATCTGACATTGATGTTCTTATATTAATTTTAGTATTATATTTTTGTACAAAGCTTTTTAAACTTTTTGCTTGTAAATTTTCGCTTGCTTTTACTTCTATTGGTACATTATCTCTTCCTATCTGTGTAATAAAATCTATTTCTGAAATTCCTTTATCTGATGACCAATAAAACACTTCTAATTCTGTACACTGTTTTAATTGACATAGTACATATTGCTCTGTTAAGCTTCCTTTAAATTCTTCAAATATTTCATTTCCTTCTAGAATAGTTTTAGCATCAATTCTTGTCATTGCAGTTAATAGTCCTACATCTAAAAGATATAGTTTAAATGCATTAAAATCTTGGTATGCAGATAATGGAATTTTGCTATTATTTACCCTATTTACTTGATATATAAGTCCACAGTCTATAAGCCACGATAATGCTATCTCATATTCTCTAGCTCTTGCTCCTTCTCTAACTAATCCATATATGAATTTTTTATTTTCTTTTGCAAGCTGTGTTGGAATATTGTTCCATAGCTGTCTTATTCTAGGTACTATATTAGTTGGAGCATGCTTTGAAAAATCTTGTTCATATGCTTCTAGTAATTTTATCTGTATTTTGCGTACTTCTAACAAATCTTTATTCTGAACATAAGAATTAACTACTTCTGGCATTCCTCCTATATAATAATACAATTTCAAATATTCTTTAAATTTAGTATTAAAAACTTTAATCATACTAAAATCATTATTTTTTAATAACTCTAATAGTTCTTTTTCTCCTAATGCCTCCATAAATTCCATAAAACTAAGTGGTGCTAGATTTAAAAAATCCACTTTTCCAACTGGAAAAGATGTACCTTCATGTATAGCTACTCCTAAAAGTGAACCTGCTGAAACTATGTGATATTCATTTGCATTCTCACAAAAATATTTAAGTGCCTTTAATGCTTTTGGAGTTTCTTGAATTTCGTCTAATATAATTAGTGTATTTTCTGATTCAATATTCACCCCAGATTCTATTTTAAATCCCTGTATTATTCTATCTAAGTCAAAGTCTTCCTCAAAAAGCTTTTGCATTCTGCTATTATCGTCAAAATTTATATAAGCATATTTTTCATAACATGTTTTTCCAAATTCTTTCATAAGCCAAGTTTTCCCAACTTGTCTTGCTCCTCTTATGATTAATGGTTTTCTATTTTGTGAATTCTTCCATTTTTTTAAATCTTCTATATTATTTCTATACATATAATCACCTCTTGAATATATGTATTATATCATATTTTTTCACAAAAATCAAATTACTTTTTCAGTTTTTTCACTTTTTTCAAAATAACTATTTTATTAATTTACACATTTTAAAAATAACTTTTCAAATTATTTTTCACATTTATCAAACAACTTTTGTTCATAAAATATTCATTTTCTTATTATTTATATATATAATGCAATTTCTAATCTAGAATTGTTTATTAAACCAAAAATGCACCCTGTTTAAATTGGGTGCATTTTTGGGTTTAAGTAAGTTAGCCTTACATTTTGTTTGGATTTTTTATTTTAGAAACTAAGCATACTTCTTTAGCTTGGCAAACTGTTCATATTCTACTTTGCTTCTATTTCTATGTTTCCAACAAAATTCTCTAACTCAATTACTAGATAATAACTTTGCCCATCTATATAAATATTATCACTATATTCTCCTGTATCTTCTATCAAAGATATTTCCTTTTCCCCTAGCTTTGCTTTAACTTCTATGTTACCACTTGTTTTTTCTAACTTTATATTTAACCTAATATGCTCTCCATTTTGTCTATGTAATGCTGTCCCTCCAAATATTATTTCTTTTTTTGTTTCTTTATTATATTCAGCTTTATATGTTCCAACATAACTATCTATTCCATATTCTCTTTTTCCTGTTAATTCTTTATCTTTTGAAATACCTTTTTCTGAAAACATTTGTATAACTGAATCATAACCATTAATTATTTCATTTTTTAGTGTTACTCCACCATTAAATATGCTCATTACTCCCACTACTATAACTATTACTATTCCCATTATAATCGTACTTAAACAACCACACATACTATTCTTCTCCTCTAATTATGTTCTTGCTTCCCATATATGTTGCAATAAAGTATGCTCCATAAATTACTCCAATAATCGCTACTGAAGCTAGGATAGATGGCAATAAATCTTCTGATGAAGCTAAACCTTGTAGTATAGCTATTGCAAATTGTATTCCAAATATAGAGTGGATTATTGCAAGAACCATTGGTGCTGCGAAGAATATTAGTATTTGCCTAAATAGTGCTTTATTTATCATTTTTTCGTCACAACCGATTTTTCTTAAAATTGTATATCTTTGTATATTATCTGCGCTTTCTGTTAATTGTTTTAATGCTAAAATTGCTGAACTTGCTATTAAAAATATAATTCCTAAATAAATAGCAATAAATGTTATTATTGTTGCTAAACCTATACTTGATTCAAATAGTAAGATTTTTGTTTGTCCATCTATTTCTATTCCTTTATTAGTAAGATTTTGTACAAATCCAGATTCATTACTGGAAAATATCTCATTTATTTTTTCCTTTTCCTCATCTGACTTTGCATTATAGTTTGCAGCTAAAAAGTGCTGTTCTAAATCACTTTCTTTTAATGGGCAATTATCTGGAACTAATATAATTCCTGTATTTACATGTCCTGTTGAAATTTCAATGTATCCATCTTTACATTCATTATATTTTGATTTATAGTTTTTTCCTGCTATTTGTAATACATTATTTCCTTTGCTTAATAATTCATTTCTTATTTGTCTCATACTATCAAAATTGCAAATGATTATATATTCGTCGTCTTTTAACTCATATTGTTCTATTCCATATAGTTTAGCAATCTTGTTATAGTCTGATATTTTAACTATCATTTCTGCTGTATCATATGTAAGCATTGGTAATCTCATTTTTATTGCTTCTAACTCATTTTCTAGAAATTTTCCAAGTGTTAAACTATTTGTTGTATATATTGGTATTTCTACTACATCTTTTAGTACATTCATATCTAATCCATTTTTCTTTAAAGTTTCTGATATTGGTACTCTTGAATCTTCCCTTTGTTCTTCTGTTGTCGTTATTTCTCTTTTATATTTCATATATTTTTCTGGTAAATTAGCTGTTTTATATAAGTTTATATCTACTGGTGTCATTTCTATTATTTCTTTTTGTATTGTGTTTCTTAATGCTAAACTTGTAGATAATATTGATATTGTCATAAATAACATTAGACATATAACACTCATACTTGCAACCATTGTATTGATTTTATTATTTATTTGCCTTAATACAAACATATTTGTATCTCTTAAATATATCTTTTTGCGCATTTGTACTAATTGTATTATAAATCCAGATAGTGACCAAAAGATTAATACTGTTCCCAAAATTCCCATTAAAATAGGTGGTAATATTTTATCTGCTGTACTAAGAGATTCTATATCTCCAGTAACTTTCCAATATGCATATCCTAAAATACTAGCACCAAAAATAAATACTAAAGCTGATATAATAGGATTTTTTATCTTTACTTTCTCATTTTTCTTATTTGCATTTAATAAATTTATTAATTTATATTTCGAAACTGTTATTGTATTAAAGAACATTACTGCAACATACATTATTGCAAAATATATACATGTTTTTATACATGCATCTTTTGAAAATACAAATTCAAACCTACTCATATCTGCTTCAAACATTTTAGCAACTAGTATTGACATGAATTGTGATGCAAATATTCCGACAAACAAGTCCTACTGCTAGTGATATTACTCCAATAAATATTGTTTCCATTAATATTATTCTTGATATTTGCCTTTTTCCCATTCCAAGTAGCATATAAATTCCAAATTCTTTTTTTCTCCTATTTATCAAGAAATTATTTGCATATACAATTAACAGCCCTATTACTACTGCAACAAATACTGATATATAACTAAGCATGCCTATCATTAATTTTATTATTTCTTTCTGTGATTGTGATACTTGTAACATTGCTTGTTGGCTATCTAAGGAATTAAACATATAAAAGATTGCAACACCTAGTACTAATGTTAGAAAATATATTCCATAATCTTTTATGCTTTTTTTCATATTATTAAATGATATTTTAAATAACATCGTTCAAATCACCTCCAAGAAGTGTTTGTACCTCAATTATCTTTTCAAAAAACTCTTTTCTTGTATCATTTCCTTTTATTAATTCATTAAATACTTTTCCGTCTTTTATGAATATGACTCTATTTGTGTATGAAGCAGAAAATGCGTCGTGTGTAACCATAATAATTGTAGCATTTAATTTCTCATTTAATGTTACAAAAGTTCCAAGTAACCTTTTAGCTGATTTTGAATCTAGTGCTCCTGTTGGCTCGTCTGCTAAAACTAATTTTGGATTTGTTATTATTGCCCTTGCTGATGCTATCCTTTGTTTTTGTCCTCCTGATACTTGATATGGATATTTATTTAAAATTTCTGTAATGTCTAATTGTCTTGCAATATTTCTCACTCTTTCGTCTATTTCTCTTGCATTTACTTTTTGTATTGTTAATGCAAGTGCAATATTTTCATACGCTGTTAGTGTATCTAGTAAATTAAAGTCTTGAAATATAAATCCTAGTTCTTCTCTTCTAAATTTGTTTAGTTTATTTCCTTTTAGTTTTGTAATATCTTGTCCTCCAACTATTATGTGTCCTGCTGTTACTCTATCTATTGTAGATATACAGTTTAAAAGTGTTGTTTTTCCTGAACCTGATGCCCCCATAATTCCTATAAATTCTTTTTCTTCTACATTAAAGCTAATATTGTCAATTGCTTTTGTTAAATTTGATTTGTTCCCATAATATTTTTCAATATTATTTACTTCTAATACTTTGTTCATAACTTTCCCTCCTGATTTTAAGTATACTTTGATTTTATCATATTAGCTATCGATTTACATTACATTAATCTTACATTTTTGTAAGATTAAACAATTGATTATTACTATTTCACAATTTTTCAAGTTTTTATCACTGTGAATTATAACAATTAGTTAGATTTATCCTCTGGAATTACTGGAATATTCTAGTTTTTTAGTGTATATTAAATTTGTCAAAATTCGACATTTTTTGACATTATCTTGGTGTCACATTATTGTCTAGTGCGTTATAAAATATATTATTATATTTTAGTATATTTATAATGTGAGAGGTAATTATGTCTGTTAGAAAATTAAATAATAATTATAATGTTATAAGTACAAATCTAAGGAAATATAGAAAATCTAAGCATCTTTCTCAATCCAATTTAGCTAAAGAATTAAATCTTATTGGGGTTTCAATTCATAAAAATGATATTTCTCTGATTGAGGCTAACAAAAGAACTGTAAAGGATTATGAATTGTGGAGTTTTATAAAAATATTAGATATTCCTTATGATGACTTGTTTGATGGCATACAAGATAAACTAGATTTTGAATAGGTAGGTCAGTAAAATAGAAGAATTAATTATACAAGCTAAGAATGGAAATAAAGAAGCCTTTTCTGAATTAATATCATATTTTTATAAAGATTTATACAAAATAGCTATATCAAAACTAAACAACTCCGAAGATGCTAATGATGCTCTTCAAGAGTGTTTTATTCATGCTTATTTGGGAATATCTACTTTAAAAAATAACAAATATTTTAAGTCTTGGATTACTAAGATTTTAATTAATGAGTGTAATAAAATATATAAGTCTAGAGTTCATGATAAAGAAATTTTAGATAGCTATACCCAAAACCTTCAAGATACTGAATTTTCTTCTGAAATTTTGGATTTTGATAAAGTAAAATCAATTCTTAATAATAAAGAAACAGACATCTTTTCTCTTTTTTATGAACAGGGTTTTACGGCAAAACAAATTTCTGAAAAACTTGGTATTAACGAAAATACTATAAAAAGCAGATTAAAATCCTCAAGAGATAAGATAAAAAATAAATATAGGACAGTAATTGCAAGTATTATAATTGTATTTGTAGTTATGACAGGCGTAGTATTTGGACAAGATATAATAAACTACTTAAAAGACTTATTTAACTTAAATGATATTGGAGTTGATAATAGTAATATATTAAATGCTATTGAAGATAAAGATTGGGTACAAAATGTTGATATGGACTACATTGATCTAAATGAAAATTATAAAATTAAGATTGATTATATGTTAATGGACGATTTTAATTTGTATATGATTTTTGATTTTGTTAGTAATGTCGATCTAGGAAAAAATATGAGATTTTCAATAGAAGATTTAGTAATATCAGACGAAAATGATAATGTTGTGTTTGATGATAATTTATATTTTGAAAATACCTTAACTAAATCTAGAGGTTATAAAAATCTTCTTCAAGAACAAACAAAAATTAAAGAATTATTATTCTTGACTTCTGGAGAATATCCTAGATTTAATAAATTAATATTCAAGTTCTCCAAGATAGTAATATACAATACTAATTGGTATTCTCCTAAAGAAACATATATTGATATAAAACCTAAAGAATTTACAATAGATATAAATGAAAAATTTATAAATAGAACAAGAATTGAGTATGAAATATTAGATAAAGGAAATACTGAAAACTGTGATTTTAGTGTTAAAAAAGCTATTTTTAATGATACTGGTTTTTATGCTATTATTACATCTAACAGTTCTAAATTAAATTTTACTATAACAGATAGCAATGGAAAAAAATATGATTGTAATAAAAGACTTCTATCTTTTGAACCTGTCACTAGAACTCTTAGTTTCATACTTTTTTCTAATATATCAGATGATATTGTAAAAATAAAAGATATGAAAAATGAAATAACATTAAATAAATTAGAATAATTTTAATCCCCTCAGATAGATTTTCTGAGGGGTATATTTTACCAACTATATGATTTTAATCTAATTGTTACTGTAACATTAGGATCATCACATTTACAAGAGAGAATTACTTGGCTACCTTTTGAAATTCCTCCTAGATATATATAATCAAATTTTTTCATTTGCCCATTAGTATAAACTGTATAAGTGTTTACCTTTCCAGCATTGTCAATTATTGCACTTATTGTAACCTTATGTGACTGATTATCAGATGCAGTTGCTGTTGCTTCTATTGCCATAAATGTTCCATCATAATAACATCCTACAAGATTTTTACTTCCTTGAAATGTAAAAGTTCCATCATCATAAAGATATGGTTCTACTCCCCATCCTTCTGTACTTGCATTTACTGCTGTAAATGAACATAAAAGCATTAAGACAATGCTTAAACAAAGTACTATTTTTGATACATATCTGTTTTGAATAAATTTCATAAGTTTTTCTCCTTTCAATTAATTTTCCATTTCATATTATCACTTTTTTTAAAAAAAGTCGAAAAAAGTCAAAAAAAGTCAAACTTTTTTCTTGAAAAATATATCTAATGTATTGAAAACCAAAAAAAGAAAGGAGTATTATATTAAAATGATTACTAATGAAGGAGAAAAAGAATTAAAACAAAAAGTTGTTGAAACTTTACAATACTTAGGATATAGCCTAAAACATCAAGGTACTTGTTATTTATGTGATGCAATTTGTGAGATTTACCAAAGTCCAGATCCTCTATTTTTTAATTTAATAAACGGCATTTATCCAAATATTGCTAAAAAATATAACAAAACCATAAATAATGTTAAAAGTAGTATTAACAAATCCACAGACAATATGTATTATGAGTGTGACATAGAAAAGTTAAAAGATTTCTTTCATTTTTGTTATGATACCAAACCTACTGTTAAAACTGTAATCTTTGCTGTATTAAATACATTGCCAAAAGGTATCTAAAGTAAAAAAATCGAGGAGAGAATAAATAATTGTTTTATTTTTCTCTCCTCAATTTATATATTTTCTTCTCTTATTTCATCTATTATATTTGGTATATCATATATATTTAAACTTTCTGCTAGCTTTTTCGTTGTTTTCTACACTTTTTGTACATTGTTTGTTAAAATTCTAGAATTTACAAGTGTACTATCATCTTTAATGATATCATTTGTTATTTTCATATCTCTTTCTTATATCTTTTGATACTATGTATAAAAAGATATATGTTGATAATTTATAATTTTTGTTATATAATAAATTATATATTTTTTGAAAGGATATTTAATATGCTAACAATACCAAATAATATCGAAAATATTATAGTTGAATTTGCAAGCAAAGTAACAGCACTGCTTGGAAATCATTTGAAAAAAATAATTTTATATGGCTCTTATGCTAGAGGCGATTTTAATGAAAATTCTGATATTGATATTATGATTTTAACAGATTTTGCAGACAAAGAATTAGAAGACTTTTTAGAAAAAATTGTTGAAATTGCTTATGATATTGAAAGTGATAATAATTTTACAATACATTTATCTCCAATAATTAAAAATATAGATAAGTTTAATTATTGGTTAGATACAATACCTTTTTATATGAATGTTCAAAAAGATGGGGTGTTATTAAATGGATAATAAGGCAATAGAATTTTCTAAATATAGATTAGAACGAGCTAAAGAAACTTTAGAAACAGCTAAACTAATATTTAATGCAAAAGATTATAGAAGTGCTAATAATAGGGCCTATTATGCTATATTTTATGCCATAAGAGCTGTATTAGCTCTTGAAAGAAAAGACTTTAAAAGGCATAAAGATGTAATTGCTTATTTTAATCAATATTATATAAATACAGAAATTTTTCCCAAAAAATTAGGACATAAAATTTCAATAGCTCAAACTACAAGAGAAGATAGTGATTATGATGATGGATTTATTGTTTCATTAGAAAAAACACAATCACAAATAGAAACTGCTGAAGAACTTATAAACCTTGTTCAAAAATATATTGAAAATAGATGATAGTGTAAAATAAAGTGTGTAAGTTAAAAGTACAAAACTTATGCACTTTAACACTATCTTACTTCCCCTTACTTTATTTTTTCGTCTTTTACAATTTTTCCGTCATTTATTGTTATTATTCTGTCTGCTTCCTTTGCAATACTTTCATCATGTGTTACAAGTATTATCGTTTGTTCAAACTCTTTATTAGATTTTTTTAGTAGTTCTATTATTTCTTTTGAATTTTTGCTGTCTAAGTTTCCTGTTGGTTCGTCTGCAAGTAGTATTGTTGGCTCTTGTAATAAGCTTCTTCCTATTGCTACTCTTTGTTGTTGCCCTCCGTGATAATTCATTCGGAAGATTTTTTCTTCTTTCACTTAATCCTAATTTTTCTATTATATTATTTAATTTTTCATTATCTACTTTTTGGTTGTCTAGTTTTATAGGTAATGTCATATTTTCTTCTACATTTAATACTGGTATTAGATTATAAAATTGATATATTAATGCAACATCTCTTCTTCTAAATTCTGCTTGTTTAGGTTCACTTAGTTCATATACATTAGTTTCATTTATAATTATATTTCCGTGATGTTGGTTTGTCCACTCCTCCTATCATATGTAAAAGTGTTGATTTTCCACTTCCACTTGAGCCAACAATTGCAATAAATTCTCCTTTTTCAACTTCAAAACTTATATTATCTACTGCTATTGTCTTTGTTCCTTCCTCTCCATAAACTTTACTTAAATTCTCTACTTTTAAAATACTCATATATGTACTCCCTTCTGACACTAAGTGTCTATTATATATTTTCTTCTCTTATTTCGTCTATTATATTTTGTTTTTTTATTTTTCTTTTTGCACATACAGTAGCTATAAATATAAGCATATATGAAATTGCAATACATAATAGCATATTCTCTATTGGTACATAAAAGGCATATATCTCTATTTCTACAAGAGCAATATACATAACATATAGTATAATTAAACTTATTAATATTCCATAGATTATTGCATCAAGTCCATAAAATATCATTTCTAAAAATAACATTTTATTTATCTGTTTATTACTCATACCAATTGATTTTAACATTGCAAATTCTTTTTTTCTTAAAATTATACTTGAAAATATTGTATTAAATATATTTAAACAACTAAATAATGCAATTAATATAATAAAAGTATATATTACAATTTTTTCAATTAAATCAATATTTTGTATTCCTTTAGACATGTCATCCAAATTAGTTCCAGATATTCCTTCTATACCTTTTATTTCTTCGTCTATTTTATATGGATTATTTGATTCAATATGAATATCCATATAATCTCCACTGTGTACTATATCAGTATTTTCAGCGCTCACTATTTTTTTAAATGTTTCAGGACTTACTATTACTTTTGTATATTCATACATTGGAGAAATAAACTGCACATATTCGTCTAGCACTCCTGCTATTTTTAAATTATATTTATTATTAATTAAAGGTTTATTTTCATTTGTTGTTTCAGTGTTTAGCTCTGTCCCTAAATTTCTTAATACTTCATTTAAAAATTCTTCTTCCCTCTTTTTATCCTCTTTTTCTTCCTCTGTTAAAATAATATTTTGCTCTATTATCCTACTATCTAGCTCTTTTAATACTAAAGTTTCTCCTTTTATATAATTCGTAATATTTTCTTTGTCTTCATATTTAGTTTCAACCGCCTTGTTTACTAAAATACACTCATCTTCCTTTAAATCTTCTATCCCAAGTTTTTCTAATAATTCATCATACAAATCTCCTGAAAATGTACAAACGTTTACTCCTAATAAAACTTCTTCTCCTATATTATCTAATATTAACATGCCATTTTCTTTCATTTTTTGCCCTACTTGTGTTATTCTATCATCTGTCATTGAAAGCACAATTTTAGAATTTTGCATTGTATTTATACTATCAAATATAATATATTTATTTATCAACCCTTTTTCTTTTAGTCCATTTATAATCTCTGTTGCTTTTTTCGTATTTTCTCCAAATAACATAATCGAATAATTAAGAGTATTTTCATGCTTTTTTATTCCATAACTATAAAATAACTTCATACTTGTAAGTTGATTTATTGAGATAAATAGCACTATGCTAACTACTATTGATATAACTATCGTTTTATATCTTGACTTATCTTTCCTTATATTTTTGTATGCAAGTTCTCCTTCTTGTTTAAATATCTTTGATATAATTTTTGGAGTTTTCATATTTTTTTGTTTTATATCTTCTTCATTTGTATGCCTAATAGCCTCTATTGGCGATATTTTATTTATTTTTCGCATCGGCATAATGCTTGATATAATTGCAATTATATATGTTAAAAATACTCCCGCAAATATTGGTAATACTGGAAATACCATATACATTTCTACATTAGAGTCGAAGAATATTTTTGCTCCATGTACAAAATCTACTTCACTAGCTAATACGCTTAAATACTTTATTCCTATAAATGATATTATGCTACCAATTAAACAACCTATAATTATTCCAATTGTTGCTAGAATTAATGCCTCTTTTAACAATAATCTTTTCCTTTGTTTTTTATCCATGCCAATAGAAGATAACATACCTAGCTCTTTTATTCTTTCTCTATAAGTCATTTTAAATGTTGTATAAATAACTATTATTGATGCAAAAGATATTATTGAAATCAAAACTATTACGATACTCTTTAAATCTCCTGCAAATTCTTCTGCATTTGTATCTAAAACATACTTCATAATTGGTTCTTCTTGTGTTTTCTGAACATCAACCAATTCATAATATAATAGTCTCGTATAATATGTTAAATTTGCATTTTTTTCTTCTTCTGTTTTATATAAATTTAATGTTTCTGCTAGTCCATTCGTAGTTTCATATATTTTTTGTATATTTTTAGTTAATACTGATACATCTACACGTGTCTCTTCTGTAAAGCTATTTTCATCAAAATATGTTAAAGCTGGTGTAATCCATATTGCACTAAATCCGCCTGAACTGTTAGGTAAATTTTTTGCAGCCCCTACAATTTCATATTCTTCTGTTTTTCCATTTATAGTGATTTCTATTTTCTTACCAAGATTTTCCGTATATTCTTCTGTTATACCTGTAACTCCTTCACTTGGTATCATACCTCCTATTACAATTTCATGAGTATTTGTTGGCATCCTTCCTGTTAATAATTCAACATGATTATTTCTTATTGCATTTTCATCACAAGCTGATATATTTATTTTTATAATTGAACCCATGCCACCTTTTTCTGCATGGTTGCTAAAGTTTTCTTCTGATGTACCAATGTTATGTATCATTGATATCTCTTTTATATTTTTATCTTTTTTTATTTCCTGTGCATTTTTGTATGTTATATTTGCAAATTCTGCTTCATAGTTTCTTTCATATCTCATTATATTTGTCATATATTTTTGATAGCTACAAAGCACAATAAAAGTTATTGTAAATATAGCCATTGTAAGTGCTATTCCTATAATTGAAAATATGCTTTTTCTTTTATTTCTTTTTAGATATTCCAAACTTAATAAAGTAGTTATTTTCATATATAATTCCATCCCCTTCTTGTCTTTGCTAACACTAAGTACTTATTTGTCCTCATTATATAATACAGTATCTTTTCTTGTCAATTAATGCAAAAATAGATAGATGCACCACCCATTTGATTTATTCCAAACTTATGAAACTCCCCTTTGGGAATACTAATTTTACTTCTGTTCCCTCTTTTTCTTTGGAATTTAATATTATATTAATTCCAAGTTTATCACATAGTTTTTTACATAAATATAGCCCTATCCCAGTTGATTTTTTATTTGATTTTCTTCCATTAGTTCCTGTAAATCCTTTTTCAAATACTTTTGAAATTTCTCCTAGCTTTATTCCTATCCCATTGTCTTTTATATACAAAATAACTTTTTCATTTCCTTTAACTGAATAAATTTCAATTTCTTTTTTATTATCTTTTTTCATATATTTTACACTATTTTGTATAATTTGATTTAGAATAAATATTAGCCATTTACTATCTGTATATACTTCACTTTCTAAATCATGTAAATTTAAATTAACTTTTTCTTGAATTAAACTATTTTTATTTTTCTTTATACTTTCATTTACAATTTCTTTTAAACTACTTTTTCTAATATAGTAATCCTTTTCAACTGTATTGCTTCTTGCATAAAACAATGCTTGTTCTATATAATTTTCTACTTTGTTTAGTTCCTCATCTATGCTTTTTGTCGCTTCATTTTTGTTGTTTTCTATTACCATTTTGCTTACTGCTATTGGTAATTTTATTTCATGTATCCAAAGTTCTATGTATTCTTTATACTCCTCTTGAAAATATTTATATTTGTTTACATTTTCTATCATAGATTTATCTATTTCATTTAATGCTTCTTTTAATATTTTTCCTTCAAGGAAATTTGGTGTATTTATAATTTCATTTATTAAATATTTTTCCTCTAATTCATTTAAGGTGCTCATAAGCTTTTGATAGAATCTTCTTTTAGTAGAGTATTCTATGAGAATTCCTATAACATAACTTAGCAAAATTGCTATTGGTATATATATTTTTATAAATATTGCTATTGGATAAATTATTAAAAATATTTCTATTGTTATGATTACAAATAATAATAGTAATATATTCATTATTTTTTCTTTAATAAAATCTTTGAACTTCATTATTATATCCCTTCTATTTTTAAACTAATATGTAGCCTTGTCCACGTTTTGTCTCAATCAAATCCTTTAAATCGATTTCTTCCATTTTGTTTCTAAGTCTTGTTACATTTACTGTTAATGTATTATCATCTATAAAACTTTCACTATCCCAAAGGCATTCCATAATTTCTTCTCTTGATACAATCTTTCCTCTATTTTGAACTAAATATCTTAATATCCTAAATTCATTTTTTGTAAGTTCTATCTCTTTTTCTTCTTTTTGTAGAGCACTTTTTGATATATTTAGTATAAATTCTTTGCAGTCTATTTTCTCTTGTGACATGCCTGCATTTTTTGTTCTTCTTAAAAGAGAAGCTATTTTTGCAAGTAATATTTGTATATTAAATGGCTTTGTTATATAATGGTCTGCTCCATAGTTTATGCTTAAAAGTTCGTCTATTTCATTATCTCTGCTTGTTATTATAATTATTGGTATTTCAGATACTTTTCTTACTTCTTTTAATATATATTCTCCATCAATATTGGGTAAATTTATATCTAATAATATTAAATCTACTTTTTCTTTTATAATATCTTCTATTGTGTTTTCAAAATTTTTTATTGAATTTGCTTCATAACCATTTTTATTTAAAAATATTTCAAGTTCATTTCTTAGCTTTTCGTCGTCTTCTACAATTAATATTTTTTGCATAGATTTTCACCTCTTATATATTATATCATAAGTTGACAAGGCAAAAAATAAATCTTACAAAATTGTAAGATTTTAATTATTCTTAAATGAATAATATAATTACTATTCATTTATTTAATTCAGTTATATATCTATATATTTCTCCCCAGTTGTATAAAACTTTTAAATATTCATTTTCTTCTAATTCTGGTGAAGGTGCTGCCTTAAAATAGATTGTTTTTATTCCTGCTTTAGATATTCTTAAACAATTTTTTTCGTAATCGTCTATCATAATATCTATATTTTCTTGTTTGCATATTTTTTCTTTTTCCTCTTGCTTATAATAACATCTATCAAAAATATTCATGCTATCTTGTTTCAACCTTTTTTCTGTTATTTTAATCATTTTTTCATTAAGACCTCCCCTTGCTGTTATCATGATTAATTCATGTCCATCTTCTTTTAGCATATGTAAAACTTCCTCAGCTCCTACTTTGTAGTTTGCTGTTTTTACTATTTTCTCATGATATTTTTTTAAAAAGTTTTCTATATCTTGTTCTTCCCAATTAAATCTATCTTGAAATTTTAATTCTTTATTATTTTTATGCGAATTATTTTTTAATTCTATAAAATCATATAATTCTGAATATACTCTTAGTTCCTCTTCTGAATCAAATACAACTCCGTCTAAATCGACTCCTATTTTCATTTCAAACTCCTTTTTTATTTTCTTCTATTTTTTCTTTTATCTCTTGCTTTCTTTTTTCTATCCTTTCTCTTATATCCCAATCTTTGAATTTTACTCTTTCTTTTATATTAGGGAAAGCATTTACTAATCTTCGGTAGAAAACTGATTTGTTATGTATAATATTTCTAACCTTTTCTGATATTTCTATTGTATCATCTTTTACTTCGCTAGATACTCGTTTTAAGTTTAATATTATCTTATATGAAATTATATTGTCTGCTATATGAATTACTATTAATAATACTATAATTATATTTTCTACAATTTGTGGAATTAGATTCAATTTTGAAATTATAAATGGATTTGATATATACACGATAAAGCAACTTGCGAGTCCAAATAAAATTAAATTATCTAAACAAATTCTACCATTAATATTATATTTTTTATTTGTATAATCCCACCATCTTGCTTTAAATATTTTTTCCATAAAATAACTTGTAAAATATTCTAGAATTCCACATATAATTATTGACATTACAAAAGTTACTAAAATATCGTCTTGATATTTCTTTAAAAGAATTGTTACTAATACTACTCCATACCCATATATTGGACATACTGGACCTATTAGAAATCCCCTGTTTACAAATTTTTTATTCTGTATAGAAATCATTGTAGATTCCATTATCCAACCTGCTACTGCATATATAAAAAATATTAGTATGTATAATTTTACTTCTTCTATCATATTCTCTCCTATTTTTTTAGTTAGTATATCATATCTAATTTGATTTTGCTATATAATTTAGTCGAAAATTTTTAACTTTTTGGTATAGTTTGACATAAATAAATTAAAATGATATCATATAAAATATACTTAGAGTATCAATACCCTAGCAAATATTATATTTGGAGGTGAAAATTAGGCTATTACATTTCAAATTCTAATGAAAGGAGAAAAGTACTATGGAGCGTTCAAAACTTGTTTCAACTCCAGCTGGGCAACGAGCACGGATCAATGCTGCATGCTCTTCAATCAAAAAAGCTTGTAGAAAGCATACTGCTTCAATTAAAAAGTCCTATGTGATTGATTCTACCCACTACAATGATAGTTTCTTTAATCGCAAACCTAGACCTCCTTTTGACAAGCCCTTCCATCGAGGATAACTTCAGCACTCCATTTAGAAGATTTTAAGCATTGCTTATAGCCTAAAAGTGAAGAGCCATAAGGTATTATCTGCCTTGTGACTCTTTACTTTTTTTATTCTTTATAACTAATATAATAAATCATTTTTTATTATTGTATCTGATAAATATACTTCGTCTTGCATTATTTGTGTTAACTCTCTTAATTCTTCTGTTTCCTCTATTTTCTCTAATGTTTTTCTATCATAATATTCTCCATTAATTGCATAATATTTACTTGTTATATATCCTAATCCTTTTATGAAAGAATAATCTTTTTTAGAAAATATTGTATCTCCTAATGAAAAGTTTTGTTTAATTCCAAGTAAATCTAAAATAGTTGGCTTTATATCTATTTTTGATACTGCTCTATCTATTATCTGTTTACTCTCTATATTTGGTATCTTCATTCCAAATGGTATATGTACATCCTTTAATGTCCTTTCAAATTCTGTATATTCAAGGCTATTTTCTTTATATAGTTTCTTTAAATCATTTTCTACCATAATTCCTGAACCATGATCCCCATATACTATTAAAATACTATTATCCATTAATCCTGTTTCTTCTAAATCTTGTATAAATTTTCCAAAAGCATAGTCTACAAAATTACACGATAAAATATAGTTTTTAAAAACTCCTTCTTCATATCCTTCAAGTTCTTCATTTTTGATAGAGAGTTTATCTTCCAAGTTAGATACTCCATCTAATTCAAATGGTATATGAGTTGTCACACTTACTAAAGTTGTACAAAATTTTTCTTCATATGAATTCATTATATCAACTGCATTTTCAAAAAATCCTTCGTCTGAATAAAACTCTCCTGCATTTTCTATTCCTTCAAATGAATTAATATCATAATATTTATCTATCTCATATCCACTATTATATACCGCTTCTCTATTCCAAAAAGTACTAACATTAGGGTGCATAAATGAAGTATAATATCCTTGTTCTTTTAAAGTAGAATATATATCATTCCATTTATTTCCATAGTATTTTTGGAATACATAACCATTTTCTAATGGGTACATAGAATTTTCCATTTCAAATTCTGAATCCGCAGTAGTTCCAAGTCCTTGATTATACATATTAGTACAATAAATATTCTCATTAAAAAATTTATTTAGGTTTGGTGTTATTTCTTTTCCATTTATCTTTTTACCTATAACATATTCATTTAAACTTTCTAATTGCAAGATAATTACATTACAATCTTTTGCAATATCAAAGTATTCTGTTTGCAAATTTTTTCTGCTTATATTTTCATTATATATTTTTCCTAATTTTTCTTTATCTATTTTTTCTTTTACAAAAATACTAGAAAAATAGTCTTTTGCATCTTCATAATGGTAATAATATATTGACATGCCTTTTACAGTTAGAGTCTTATTATATCCTTTTTCTTTATATATTTCATTAATGTCAGATTTTACAGTGAAAATATTAATAATTAAAATAAATATAATTAATATTATTTTTAGTATTAAATTGTTATATTTTAAACTTTTAAATTTTTTATAGAAAAAAATACTTAAAAATATTACTATTATATTATCATACCAAAATAAACCTAAGTTTTTTATATTAATTAAGCTCGATAATCCATCTCCTATTTCTTTTGCATATCTAATATTTCCTATTTGATAAAATGATAAAAAATTCGTAGAATAATTATAGTATAAATAATCTGCATATATAATTAAAGTTATGATTATATAAACAATATTAAAATATATGTATCCTGATTTTTTTCTATTATTTATTATTGGACACATAATTAAACTTGATGCTAATAATAGATACTGTATATTTTCAAATTTTATTTCTAATTCTAAAAGACCACTCAAAAGCAATCCTTTATATGTTAATAAAATAATTCCTAAAATAAATATAAGATTACTTTTTATAAAGGTTACAAATTTATTTTCTATTTTTGTTAAGACTTTTGTTTCATCAATTTTTTCTTTTAATGCTTCCATTTTTACTAATTATTCCTTCTTAAAGCACAAACCAAGTTTGAAAAAGAATTAGTATAGTGCTAGGCATTTGCTGAGACTGTTAGAGTTTACTCGTTACAGTCTCAGTATGCAATTTGCTTTAGCAAATTGTATTCCTTATTTTTAAGCTACTTCGCAATATGCTGATTATTTTTCAAACTTTTTTATTAATTATAATGTAATGTTAGACAGTTTGCAAGAAAAATTTTATTCTCCACACCCTTCACAGTGATGTTCTTTTAAATTACACTTTTGTTTTATTTCCTCTTCTGTTAATTTTCCGTTCTTTCCTATAATAATCTGCAATAGCCTCATGTATTGCCTCTTCTGCTAGAACAGAACAATGTAGCTTCACTGGTGGAAGTCCGCCTAAAGAGTCTACTACATCTGTATTTTTTAGCTTTAATGCTTCTTCTATCATTTTTCCTTTTATCATTTCTGTTGATATACTACTTGTTGCAATTGCTGCTCCACATCCAAATGTTTTAAATTTAACGTCTATAATGATATTATTTTCTACTTTTATAAACATCTTCATAATATCTCCACAAACAGGATTTCCAACTTCTCCTATTCCTGAAGCATCTTCTATTTTACCAACATTTCTTGGGTTAGTATAGTGATCTACCACTTTTTCTGAATATTCCATTAACTATTTTCCTCCTCCATAAATTTTTCCCATAATGGTGACATTTCTCTAAGCCTTCCTACAATTTCTACCAGATTTTCTATTACATAGTCAATCTCCTCTTTTGTGTTATACTTTCCTATTGAAATTCTTAGAGATCCATGTGCTATTTCATGTGGAAGTCCTATTGCAAGTAATACATGAGAAGGATCTAATGAGCCAGAAGTACATGCACTACCACTTGATGCACAAATTCCTTTTAAATCCAAATTTAGCAATAACCCCTCTCCTTCAATGAATCTAAAAGAAATATTACTATTTCCTGGTAATCTTTTTTCCATATCTCCATTTATTTTTATATATGGTATTTTCTCTTTTATTTGCTCTACATAATAATCTCTTAGCTCTTTAATCTTTTTGTTATGTTCCTCCAAATCTTTATAAGCAAGTTCCATTGCCTTAGCTAGTCCTACAATTCCTGCAACATTTTCTGTCCCTGCTCTTTTGTTTTTTTCCTGATGTCCGCCTTTGATAAACTTTTCAAATTTCACTGCTTTTTTTACATATAGAACTCCTATTCCTTTTGGTCCATAAAACTTGTGTGCAGATAATGAAAGGCTGTCAATATTTAATTCTTTTACATCTATTTTTATGCTTCCTACTGCTTGTACTGCATCTGTGTGAAATATTATATTTCTTTCTTTTGCAATTTCTCCTATCTCCTTTATAGGCTGGATTGTCCCTATTTCATTGTTTGCAAACATAACTGTTATAAGTGTTGTATTATCTTTTATTTTACTTTTTAATTCCTCTAAATCTAATATCCCATTTTCATCAACATTTATATAGCTTACTTCAAAGCCTTCATTTTCTAGTTGTTTACAAGTTTCTAATACTGCTGGATGCTCAATCTTAGATGTAATTATATGGTTTCCTTTATTTCTATAACTATGTGCAATCCCTCTTATTGCTATATTATCGCTCTCACTTCCACCTGATGTAAAATAAATTTCGCTAGGTTCACAATTTAATATGTCTGCTACCTTTTCCCTTGCATCCTCTATGGCTTTTCTATTATCTCTACCAATTTTATAAATTGACGAAGGATTTCCATAGTTATCTAATAAATATGGTAACATCTCTTTTACCACTTCTTCATCTGTTTTTGTCGTCGCATTGTTATCTAAATATATTGTTTTCATTTTTTCTTTTCCTCTCCTATTAATTTAGTAGGAATTATATCACCTATTCCCTACTAAGTCAATAGGAAATAAATATAAAAATATAGGCTCCTCATTCACCATAGCATACATAGCCTGCAGGTGAACATTCGAGAGTCCTGTTTTTTTGCACAATAAGAGCACTTCTGAAGTGCACTCTTATAATTCATTATCTTATTAAATCTTCTAAAGTCTTGCTATTTAGATACTCATTAATTGTATTATCTAGTCCTTTCCAAAAAGAATGTGTCATACAGTTAGCTTGTCTTTTACATTTTCCTTCTTCTGTAAGACAATCTATTGGCTTTAAATCTCCTTCTGTTACCTTTAATATATCTCCTACTATATATTCGCTTGCTTTTTTAGCTAATTTATATCCCCCCGCTGTTCCTCTTGCTGTTTCTAAATATCCTGCTTTATTTAACATTGCCATAATTTGTTCTAAATATTTATTGGATATTTCTTGTCTTGCAGCTATCTCTTTAACTGTTATATATTTTCCATTATCATTTAACGCTAAATCTACCATTACTCTTAAGGCATATCTTCCTTTTGTTGATATTTTCATATTATTTACTCCTATTTCTATAAATCTTTTGCTTGTTCTCTTTCTTTTTCTAAATCTATATTATAATTAGCATCATATAATTCTCCTGCTAACATTTTATCTTTTTCTGACATAACCTTGTTATTATTTGACTTTTCTGTATAATCTATTAATCTCATAACATTAACACATTATAAAATTTGTTATTAATCTAATTGCAAAATTTTTCTCAATGTTTTGATTTTTACAATTCCATATCCGATAATTGCACCAATAATATTTAAAATTAAATCATCTATATCTGCTGACCCAGTAAGAGTAATAAATTGTGTAATTTCAATTATTATTACTAAAGCAATAACAAAAATTATTGTTTTCCACAATTTATTAAATTTTTCATTAAATAAGACAGGTAATGCCATTCCCATAGGCACAAACAATAATAAGTTTCCAAGCAAATTGGTAACTACGATATTAGTATTTATTGTAGAACTATATGCCCTTTCCAAATAAGAAAAAATTGTTTTAAATGGTATAATATTCGGCATTTCAAAATGCTATTTTGAGAAAATTTCAAAATTAAATTGATTTTCAGTTCTAAATCCATATAAAAATAAAATATATATTAATACTATACAATAAATTATAAACAAATATTTTATTATTTTTAGAACAGTTTCTTTCTTCATAATTTCCCCTATAAATTTGCACAGATAAATAGTATCATAAATTTATGCTTTTATCAACCAATTTACAAAACAAGATAGAATAATCTACCTTGCTTTGTTTTTGTTCTTTTATACTTTTATCAAATTTTTTCTGGTTTGCTTTTCAATGAATTTATTCTTTCATAAAAAGTTAAAAAATTCCAACTTATAAGAGTTGGAATAAGATTTTTATGTTCGTTTAATCTCGTGGTTGGTGCGGGCGAGAGGACTTGAACCTCCACGTCGTTGACACTGGTTCCTAAGACCAGCGCGTCTGCCAGTTCCGCCACGCCCGCATTTCTCTCGAACAGTATATATATTAGCACATTTCGCACTTACTGTCAAGAGTAATTTTATATTTTTGTGTAAATTTGGTCACCAATTAGTCGCCTAAATTCAATTTGCTAACATTTCTTTTGTCTTTTCTTTTACTTCTCTATCAAATTCAAGTATCTCCTCTACTGTGTTCAATCCTCTTTTTTCATACATGTTCATCATTGTTTCTATTCCTTTTGGTATATCTGTAAATTTTATCTTTTTATTCAAAAATGCATCAACTAAAACCTCGTCTGCCGCATTTAATATAACTTGATAACAATGTCCTTTTTCTATTGCTTTATATGCTAATGCTAAACATTTAAATTTATCTAAATCTGGTTTTTCAAATTTCAAATCTACTATTTCAAATAAGTCTAATTTCTCTATTTGATTTGGTAATCTTTCTGGATAATTTAATGCATAAGCTATTGGTATTTGCATTGATTTTGGTCCTATATTTGCAATAATAGTTCCATCTTCATACTGTACTGCTGAATGCAATAAACTCTTTCTATGTACTACAACTTCAATTTGATTGGGATTCACATCAAATAGCCATTTTGCCTCCATTACCTCAAATCCTTTATTCATCATAGTTGCTGAGTCTATCGTTACTTTTTGTCCCATATTCCAAGTAGGATGATTTAATGCTTCTTCAACTGTAATTTTATCTGTTATTTCTTTATCAAAAAATGGTCCACCTGATGCTGTTAATAAAATTTTATCAATTTTATTGCTTTCTTCACCATTTAAACATTGCATTATAGCACTATGTTCACTATCTACTGTAAGAAGTTTAGCTCCATTTTCCTTTGCAGTTTTTATTATTAATTCTCCACCTGCTACAAGAACTTCTTTATTTGCAAGTGCTACTGTTTTTCCATGTTTTATCATGTTATATGTTGGTTTAAGTCCTGCAATACCAACTAATGCGGAAACTGAAATATCAAAATCTACTAAATTTGATATTTGTTCCATTCCATCTTCTCCATAAAATATATTTAATCTTTCATATTTTTCTTTTAATATTTCTGCATTTTCTCTATCAGTTATATAAACATTCGTAGGATTAAATTCTTCTATTTGTTCCATTAATCTGTTTATATTCTTTCCTGCAACTAATGTAACTACTTTAAATAATTCTGGATTTTCTCTAACTACATTTAATGTACTTTGTCCAATAGATCCTGTTGAACCAAAAATTGCAACTTTTTTCATAAAAATCTCTCCCATCATTCTTCTATAAATTTTAATTTGCTTATTATTTCTTCTCCTATTATTTCGTTTGCAAAACTTACTAATTTATCAAATAACAAAATCTGTCCCCTACGGTGTATATCTGCTCCATATAAAACCTTAATATTATACTTGCTTGCTATTTTCCAAAAATCTTTGCAAGGATATCCTACTCTGCCCAATTTTGTCCTTTGTATTTCAATAGGATAGTCATTTAATTTTCTATGTTCATAATATGTATGTGCAAATATATTATTTAAATTTATTTCTAAAGGAATATTATACTTCTCTGCCGCTTCACAAATAATTTTTGCCGTCTTTGCTTCTGTTTCTCCAAATTCTTCTTTTGCCAACATAAACAAATCTGGGTGTGCAATTATATCTGGTATGCCTAATTCCATTGCTTTTTTAATATACTCTGCATATCTTAATAATTCTTCATTTGGAATATCAGTTTTCCTTATTATAACCAGATTTTTATTATCATCATATACAAAGTGTTGCCCTAGAATTAATTTATCAGTTTCTCCTTTTAATTCCTTTAAATTTTCTTCTTCTCCTGGTAAGTATTCTACCTCATATCCTGTTTCTATTTGAATTTTATCTGCATACTTTTCTTTTAAAGATTTTACGCTACTTAAATACTCTTTCCTTTCAGTGTACTCCATCCTCATGTCATTTCTTTTATCTATTTTATTTTTTTCTGGGCAATGGTCAGTAAAAGCAACTTTCTTAAATCCCATTTTTATATATTCTTGTACATACTCCTCATCAGTCATATCAAAATCTGCATGTCCACATCTATAAGTATGTGAATGATAATTAAATCTTTGCATTTTATCTTCTCCTTTTAAACTTTAATATATTCTTCTTTCATTGTGTTATTAATAAATTCATAATGTCTATTACATATTTCTTTGATTTTATCTCTATGTGTAACTATAATTAGTGTTTTGTATTTTAAACATTTTTTTATTAATTTTATAATCAATTCTTCTGTTTCTTTATCTAAATTAGAGGTAGGTTCATCTAAAATATACATATCTTTTTCAAGCAAAATCCCTCTTATTATATTTAGCCTTTGTTTTTGTCCTGCTGATAATTTTAGTCCTCTTTCCCCTACAACTGTATCTAATCCATTTTCCAAATTTTCTACCCACTCTTCAAGTCCAGCAGCCTTTAAATATTCCATAAGTTTTTTATCTTCTATATTTTTTCCTAAACATAAATTTTCTCTAATTGTTAAATCAAATAAATCAATTTCTTGCGATATATATACTAAATCAAATTTTCCTTGTTTTAATTCTCCGTCAATTTTATAACTTAAATTGTTTGCCTCTATATCTTTAGAAAAAATATTTAAAAATGTCGTTTTCCCCTGTCCAGACTTTCCAACTATACTAACTTTATCATTTTTATTAATAACAAAACTAGGAACACTAATTTCTGTTTTTGTTTCTTCATTATATTTAAACTTTAAATTTGATATTTCTATTTTTTCCCATTCATTTATAATGCTTTCTTGATTTTCTTCTTCTATTATATCTTCTACTTGATTAGTTGCTGCATTAAATTTATTATAATGCATAAATAACCTAGATAAATCTTTGAGTTCTATTGTCAACCCACTAAATATTGTTGCATAAAATAATAAATAAGACAATATATCTTCTCCATTTTTCATTTTAAAATATAAATTCATAAGTATAATTACATACATAAAATATACCAAAAACTGTACTCCATTTGTTCTTAATGAGTAAAATATATTCATTTTTTTTAGTTTTGGAATTACTTCTTTAAATGTAGCCTCATTTTTAGAATTTGCATATTTCCCTGCGTTTAATCTTTTTACTGTCTTTATGTTTTGAAGAAAATCAACATACTTAGCATTATACTTTGAATATACATTATTATATTTTGTTTGCACTATCACAGATTTTTTACCTAACCAAATATTATATATTATCATGACAAAAATCATTACTAGACAAATTAAAAACATATTAATATCTTGATTTATTACTTGAATTAGAAATATAGTAATAGATATACAAAATCCATTTACTGTTTCAAGTATTGATTCCATAAATTCCTTAGCTTCTTCTGAAATTATATCTATTTGTTTTTTTAAAAAACCATTATGTACTTTATTTAATTTATATGGTTTCATCTTTATAATTCTGTTAAAATACGCAAGTTGTAAATCTTTTGCATAGGTTTCCTCAAATTTTACAATATACACTACCCATACATGATTAAGTATTATTTCTATGCTTTTTATAACTACAATTGCTATTATTAGATATTCAAATTTCTCTAGAGTAAATGGTTTTGTAGTAGAAATTGCAAGCACTACTGGCATTAAGTATATACATAAATTTACTATAAATGCATCTATATAGCATAATATAAACTTCTTTTTATTTAAAATTTTAAATGGATACTTCATAACTTTTCCCTTTTATTTATGTTCAAACTCTATATCTTCTTTTTTGTATTCCTCTGGCTTTAGTCCAAATCTTGTCCTCATATACTCTAAAGTAATTATCATAATTGCTAAATATGCAAGTCCTACCATTAAAAATGCACTTTTAACATTTACCATTTTTAATAATATTCCTCCAATAATAGATGCAATACTTGCTGATATTCCCCCTATAAATTCATACATAAATGTTATTTTGTTTCTTTCTTCTTCCTTTGTAAAATTCTTTAAGTATTTAACTTCTAATATATACCAAGTTGATGTAGAGCATTTTTGTATTGCAAATAACATTAGTATAAATGGAATAATTTGTGTTCCCGCAAATATGCTAGAAATTGCACCTATAGCAACGCATGCACCTATATACATTAATGATATAAATGCTAATGTTCTATTTTTAAATGTTTTTTCTATTTGTTTCTTTAATGAAAGTGAAAGTCCTCCAATAAATATTAAAACTGCAAATATCATTGAAAATTGTTCCTCTGGCACTCCTATTGTTATAAGTAAATCTCCTTGATATGTTTCGATTATTTCTATTAATCCATATAATACTATTTGAAACAATAAATATGCTTTCATTCTCTTTGATTTTAATATAAATTTAAATGAACTTTTTAAATCTTTTTTATATTCTTTTAGTGTATTAGATAAATTTGCACTTTCAATTTTTTCTGTTTTATACACATCTTTAAAGCCAAATGATAATATTGTAGATATCAAGATAAACCCTAGACAGATAAACATTGGTATATAGTTATTCATAACAAATAAATAACCTGCCATTAGTGATGCTACACCATCTAATAAATAATACCAGCTACCTCCTTTTGCTTCTATTTTTGAGTATATCCCTTCTCCACCTCTTGTTGAAACAGAGTCATACAACAAATTTGGTTCTGCAATAGTTTTCATATCATATCCTAAAGAAAATATCAAATCAGCTATTATAATACTTATTGCACCTGGAAATATTATTAAGATTAATATATAAAACATTAATAGGATATTTCCAAGTATTATACTTTTTCTTTTTCCTAAAAGGTCTGTAATTGTTACTGCTGGTATCTGCATTATTATCCTAAAAAATAAATAAAAACCATTTATTATTAGGATTTCTGATGCTGTAACTTTCTTCGTTATTGTATAAAATAAAAATTCAATCGAATAAAAAAATAACAAATCCCATGAAAACATTTTGTATATTGGATATAGTTTTGCATTTCTTCGTCTAATTTTATTTAATTTCTTTCTATCTATTTCTTCCATTGTTTTCCTTCTTTTATTTTAACTTAAGTTTCTACTTTTATTTAAGTTATACTATATCACAAAAACACAAAAAAGGAAAGTAATTTCATACTTCCCCTTATCACATGTTAAATTTAAGGAACACCCCTTTATTTCATTACTTCATATCCTTTAAGTTTTATATTATTAGATATAAATTCATGGTTATTATCAATTTCTTTTGATAAATCTGTTGATAAATACTTTTTATTATCATCTGCGAAGACCGTTGCAACTGGTTTATCTAATTCTTCATTAAGAAGTATTGTTCCTATCAAATTTGCTCCAGACGATATTCCGTACTCCTATGCCTAACTCTTTTGCTAATCTCCTAGACATATTTATTGCATCCTCATCATTTACTAGAATTACTTCATCTATTGCTTTTTTATCTACCAATTCTGGAATAAAATCATCTCCTATTCCCTCTATTTTATGATTTCCCATTATTTTTCCACCAGAAATCATTGGCATTTTATCTGGCTCTATTGCAACTATTTTCAAATCTTTGAATTCTTCTTTTAGTCTCTTTCCTGTTCCCATCAGTGTTCCACCAGTTCCAACGCCTGAAACAAAACCATATATTTTTTCTGGTACTTGATTTATAATTTCAACAGCAGTTGTTTCATAATGTGCTAAAAAATTATCTTCATTAGAAAATTGATTAGCTAAAAACCCATTTTTTTCTTTAGCCATATTTTTAGCTTCTTCTATACACTTTAGAAATCCACCCTGTTCTCTTGAAAATAGTATAACTTTCGCCCCATAGCTTTCCATTATTTTTATTCTTTCCTTGCTTACCCAATCTGGCATAAAAATATATACTGGATGGTTATAATATCTGCCTAATGCTGATAATGCAATTCCTGTATTTCCACTTGTTGCTTCTATTATTGGCATTTCTTTCTTTAATGTTCCTCTTTTTATGGCATTCTTAATAATGTAGTATGCAATTCTATCTTTAATACTTCCTGTTAAATTATAGTATTCTAATTTAGTATAGCTATATCTATCTTTTCCTTTGTATTCATAATTAATTTTTATCATAGGTGTATTACCAATAGTAGCCATTTTTTCTAACACTTTATCTCCTCCTAAGTAAATTTATGTATATTTTCTATAGTATGTTTAATGTGTTAAAGTTGTTACCTTTAGAATAAACTTAATTTAAAGCTCCTGACATTATTCTAAATTTAATATTGTTATTCCAAATATCTTGCAATTCTTCAAAATTATCATTTGGATCTAACATTAACGTTGCTAGATTATCTAGTTCTTTATACTCTTCTTCCGATAATTCAAGTTTTTTATCTTGGATATACTTGCTAATAATATAGCTTCTCCTCTACATGTAACATGAATTTTATCTTTTGCTTCTCTTTCTTTTGTATAGTCAGGATTTTTCCTTAATAGTTCTGCAAGCATACTTTGAGCTGTTGGAAATATATCGTCTTCATACTGTAATCTAGTTTTAGGTACTTTTGTCATATCTCCCCAAAAGCAATCTTTCTTTTTTCTAATATCCTTTTCATTAAATGCTATTGGATGAATTATCTGCTTTCTTTGCAATATACATAGTTCATTAATATTATTTGTTAATTTCTTTGCAAATTCTTTATAATATCCTAAATCTGTATATGCACTTGTTTTTTTATAAAATTCTAATATACTTTTCTTTTCCATATTTTACTTCCTTATTCCATCCATTCCAATATCTCTTTTAATTCTTTTCTTGGCCTTTGTTTAGGACTTTGATTAGGATAACCTATTGAAATCGCCGAAATTACTTCCATATCTTCATATCCAATTAGTTTTGCTATTTCTTTTTGAGTATATGCAGTATCCCTTATCCAAAGTGAACCTAATCCTAAATCTGTAGCTCTTAAGCAAATATGTTCTATTGCACCACCAATAGAGAGTGCATCTCCTGTTTTCCAGTCATCGTCATACTCTTTTAATACCAATATTAAGACAGGTGATTCTTTCATTATTCCTGCTGTAAATTTAACACTACTATTAGTGTCTAATTTTCTTTCTTCAGTTTCTTCATTTCTTATCATAATATCTGCTATCTGATTTTTAATATCATTTTTGATTATTATAAATTTCCATGGTTGTCTGTTTTTTGCTGAAGGTGCTAATCTTGCACATTCTATTAAATCTTCTAATAATTCATTTGGAACATCTTCATTTGTATATTTTCTAATACTTCTTCTATTTTCTATTACTTCTTTTAATTCCATCTTTAACATTCTCCTAAAATTCTAATCTATTTGTTCCTTTTCCATTTTATTCCAATTAAATGAACCATAAGCATCATTAATAAATAAAGTAAGTGGATTAATTAACATAGGAATTAATAGTAATTCTCCTGAGATTACTGGCAATCCCCATAATATAATTAATATAATATCATTTAGTAAATAAAATATAAAACAATATTTGCTTCTTCTTGCTATTAAATACACTGCTAACAAACTAGCTATTATTGAGATTGTTGATACTAATAATTCACTAGTATTAAAATATTTTAATAGATAGTATGCTCCTATAAATACAAATACACTCATAAAAGCTAATATTATCCATTCTTTTAATTTTACCTCATTTACTTTTACTGTATCTGTTTTTTCATTTTTATGTCTTATCCATGAAATTATAGCTACAATAGTCATAGGTAATGTAAAAATTAAAGAAAGCATGACTTCTCCATAATATTTATTAAAATAAGATACTATAGCATAAATTAAACATTCTACTAGAGCAAAAAATTGACTTTCTACCTTTCCTTTTGCTTGCAATAATGCTGTTATAACACTAATAATAGAAGATATTGTTACGATAATCCAGCTTTTGAAAATAACTCCACTTACTATTATTGAAACAATGCTTACTGTAATTAAAGCTATTTCAAACTTACTCCAGTCTTTAAAATATTCTTTCATTAATTTTCTCCTACAATATATTTATTATAAATATTCTACCATATCCTCAAATGTATCATATCCACTTTCAGAATTTATGTGACCTGCATTTGGTATAAATACTTGCTCTGTCGCAACAATATCCGCAAATTCTTTTTCTGCTTCATATTTTACATATGGATCATTGTTTGAGTAAAAACAAATTATTTTATCAGCATATTGCTTTATATCTTCTATATTATCTAAATACATTGTTTTATTTACAGTATCATATTCTTCATTTATTCCAAAATAATTATTAAATCCACATACAAAAATTAGTTTTTTTACCTTTACCTTATTTTCAATTAGAAATTTTGATATAAATGTTGGTGCAATACTATGCCCTATTATTGTAGTATTTTCATTTATTAATCCTAAATCTAAATAATATTTAAGTAGCTTACTCCAGTTTTCATAATTTTGATATTCTACTCCAATTGGAAAATTTGGTACATATACGATTTTCTTCTCTTCTTCTATAAAATCGTGTAACCAACTAAACCAATTTCCAAATGGGCTACCAAAACTCTCATGTATTATAAAATAATTTTCCATTTTTCTTTTCTTTTCTCCTTTTATATATTATTTTTTAACTCTTGCTTTATATAGTCTAGCATTTCATTAAAATTCATAAATCGATATTGTGACAATTTATTTATTTCTTTTCTATTGTTATCTGAATATTTATCATAAATTACTGCAACTTCAATATTTGCTCTATTTGCCGCTTCTACTCCTATTACCGAATCCTCTACTACCAAACATTCTTCTGGCTTTACCTTTAGTTCCTTTAAGATTTTATAATGAACTTCTGGATTAGGCTTTATATTTTTTACTGCTTCTTTTGAATATATTAACGAAAATATATCTGTAAGATTTGCTTTTTTTATTATGTTTTTATTATAGTTTTTATATATATTAATTACATTTTCGCCTGTTGTACTAGCAATGACTAATATATATCCCTTTTTCTTTAGATATTTTAATACTTCTTCGGCATCTTTTTTATAATCTATCTTTTCCCTCAAATAACTATCTGCAATTTCATATCTAATCTTTTTTATCTCTTCTTTTGATTTGTTTGAGTGATATTTTTCTTTTAAGAAATTGCAATATTCTAAATAAGGATCTTCACAGCTACTATATTCTTTTAATTTTCTATCTCTTTCTTCTCCAAAATCTATCTTTGGAACTGCTATAGTTGATATAATTTTTATTAATTTTTCATCTATTTCACTCCATATCCCCATTGAGTCTATAAGTGTTCCATCCATATCAAATATAACTACTTTTTTGTTTTTTAGCATAGTTTAACTCCTTTTTTATTAAGTATGAAAATAAAACTCAATAACTTTATATCATTTTTTTAATCAAAAGTAAATTGAAATCACGGAAATCTATGATGTTTTGAATTTTTATGTGTTTCTATCCAATATCTAGCGAATATTAAAAATAATGTGCTTATAAAATTAATTCGACTTCTACAATTCTTAATGTTATAAAACACATTAGAATTTAAAAAATGATTGCAACTAGTATCAGAATGCTAGATTAGAATTTCTTACTTTTATTTTTAATGCAATAATTATAATTATGTAGCTAACTGAAAATGTCAACCATACTCCACTTATTCCTATATATTCACATAAAACATATGCTAATAATATCTTAATAATATTTGTTATTCCAGAAATTTGTGCATTATATTTAAATTCTTTCATTCCTTCAATTATACTAGAATATTTATATCTTATTGGCATTAATATTGAATATATTATTACTAAAGGAATTAGTCTATATGCTATTGACAATGTTTCTTTTTCTTTTAGTAATATTGGCAATAAAACTATTGATACTATAAAAATAATAATAGGTATTATAGTAGCAAATATTATAGTTATTCTATCAATTATATCTTTTAGTTCTTTAATTTCTTTTTTATCATTTTTTCCTATTTTTATACCAATATTGGCTGTAATTCCTATTCCAAAACCATAACAAAAATCATTTGCGAAACTTTCTATTTGGTTTAATATAATATGAGTCGCATACTCATAAGTTCCCAGTCTTGATAATATAATATTTAAAACTAATTTTCCACCTCTATCAAAAATTCTATCAAAAATTCCATGTTTTGCTAATTTTAATAACTCTTTTAAAGATTCTTTTTCTATCTTGTATCTAACAGTATTTTTTGCTAATTTTATCACTCTTATCATGAATACTGTTTCAATAATAACTGTAGCCCATGCTACTCCACTAACTCCATAATCTAATCTTATTGCAAAATAATCTAATATGACATTTAATATTAAAGATAATATCCTTACATTCATCACTTTTTTAGATTTTCCAATCGTTCGCAGATGTCCTGAAAGAATTGTACTTATTGCAGATGGTATAGTACCAACTAACCTTATATATAAATATGTTAGACATATTTTGTCAACCTTAAAAACTATAGGTATAAAATGACTAAAACTAACTGTTAATAATATACATGTACATTGAAAAACTATACCTAAAAATACTGCTGTTCCTGTAGTTATTTTAAGTTTTTCTTGATCATTTCTACCTATTGCTCTTGCTATAGTAACATTGTTTGAAACCTGTATTGACTTTAATATTAGATTTAAAAAATTTATTATTGATACCATTGCTCCAACTGTTGCTATAACTGTACTTCCTAAATATGAGATAGCAAATGTATCTACCATAGATATTAAAGTCATTATTATACATTCTATGGCAGATGGCACAGATAAATTTAATTGTTGTTTCATATTATTTTCCATACTTTTCATTTTATATTTTTCATTTATATTATCATATTGTATTAAAAAAATAAAGTACATAATAACTTAAATTATTACATACTTCTCTACCTTTCAAGTTTTATCTTCAAACGTCCTTATATTGTACTTAACAAATTGTTGACATTGTAAACATAAAATTATTCTACTCCATATATCATATTAATTTCTATCTTCACCTTAATTTTACTATTTTCAATTAGTTTAACCTTATTTTTACCTTTTCTCTTAAAACTAGTAAAATCCTCAAAAGCAGTAAACACAGCTGTTTCGTCTAATTCTTTATATATAGAAATCTCTCCCTCCATCACAATCGAAGATTGTGGGTTGGTACCCGATAACCTTGTTACTTGCGTAATAGCACTGATACACATTCAACATGGCTCACACATAGGCTGTAGATAGTTTTTGCTTACCTCGTATGATGACTGTTGATTTTCTTGTTCTTTTTTATTATCTTCGCACTTAATTTCGTTTCCAGATTTTAGGATAAATGTTATTACTCTTGGATTTGTATTTCCGCTTTCTTCTTTTTCTCCTATTATAACTTTTTCTATCATTAATTCAAAAACATCTTTATCAAATTCTGGCATGATTTCATTGTCTTTAAACAATGTTTTAAATTTGTTTAATCCTTGATTTAAACTAATCCCATCTTCTAATTCTAGTTGTAAATGTTATTGTTCTTTCTCTATGCTATTTATCTTGTTTTGTAGTTTGGCTTTCTTTTCTTGCAGAGTTTCTAATGTTATTGTTCCATTTAAGTTTAAATCAATTAATTTGTCTATTTTTTCTTTTAATATTTGTTCTTCTTCCTCTAGTCTTTTAATAGATTTTTCATTACTTTCTTCTTGTATAATTTCTTCCATTTCGTTTAAGAATGTTTGGATTAATTCTTTATTGTTATTACATAGTAGTTTATAACTTTCTGTAAAGGCTTCTTCTATAATGCTTTCTTTCATAGCTTTACAATGTGGGCAGTTTTCTTTTCCATGTTTTACAAATTCCATACAATGCCAAACTGTAATACTATTTTTTGTTCCAGAATGCCAGTTTCTTCTTGTTAATAAACTACCACAAAATCCACAATATAATCTACTACTAAAATGATATTTTCTACTAAAGTTGCCTTTTCTTCTGCCAAGACCTCGTACTCCTCCTCGTTTTTGTAAAATTTCTTGTACTTGATTAAAGATTCTTTCTGAAATGATTGGCTCATGATGTTCTTGTATGTAATATTGATTTTCTTCTCCCATATTGACTACTCTTCTATGAGATATTGGATCTGTTATATATGTTTTTCCTTGTAAGACATCTCCTTTGTATTTTTCGTTTTTTAAGATTCCTCTTATTGTTGATTCGTGCCATTTATTTTTTCCTGTTGGAGTTTTATATTTCATATTTGTTAGTTCTTTTGCAATTGTTGTACAACCCACTCCTTGACAGTATCTTTCAAAGATATATCTTACTATTTCTGCTTCTTCATAATTGATTGAGATTTCTTTTGTATCTTTATCATATACATATCCTAAACAACCATTATATCCAATTAGTTCTCCTCTTTTTTGTTTCATTTGCAGACCTAATTTCACATGAGAAGATATATTTTCACTTTCTTGCTGTGCCATCGCACTTAATACTGTTAGCATGATTTCTCCAGATATTTCTAAAGTATTTATTCTTTCTTCTTCAAAGTAAATAGCAATTCCTTTTTCTTTTAGTAGTCTTACATATTTTAAGGTATCTACTGTGTTTCTTCCAAACCTTGATATTGATTTTGTAATTATCATATCAAATTTGTTATTTGTTGCATCTTGCATCATTTTCATAAATCCATCTCTTTTATAGTCTAATGTTCCTGTTATTCCCTCATCTGCATAAATGCCAACATATTTCCAATTGCTATTATTTTTTATTTTTTCTTCATAATACTTTAGTTGAGAATTGTAACTATTTATTTGTTCTTCTTTTTCTGTACTTACTCTTGCATATGCACATACTCTCAAATTTCCTTTTATTTCTTCTCCTGTTGTTCTATTAATTCGACCTTTTTTCTTCTCTATAACTTGTACTTTCAAAATTAACCTTCCTTTCTCAAGTTTAGAGAATCTTTATGTGCTTATTATACATCAAAAATTAATATTTTCAAATACCTATATGAGTTAAATTATATTCTTGTAGGATATTTTGTTTTATTTCTAAATATCTCTTTTCTTTAATTAGTCCTGCATTAAATGTTTTGTTTAGTATTGCTATTTTTATACTGCAATTAAAAATATTTTCATTTAATTTGATGTTTTTCGTATTATCAAATTTGATTTCGTACAACATAAAAATCCTCCTTGCTTGATTTATATTTCAAAAAAGGTAACAGAAAAAGCCAGTCGGCTAGCTTAGACTGACTTGATTGTTTTACATTTTTTGATAATACGATTATATTATGCTGTTCTATAAAGTTCAATTCTCGTTTTTTTCCCTTTTTTCTATTAAGATTTATAAAGTGCTGATTTTTAGCTAAGTACACTAAGTGTACTTGTATAAAATTTTTTGAAATTTATTTTTATAATCTATATTTGTGGGTTCACTTGGTGTACTTGTTCTTTTAATTTTAGTAATTTCTAGTTCACTCGGTGTACTTTTCTTTTAAATTTTAGCCAAATACAAGTACACTTAGTGAACTAATCTCAACATTTTTATAAAATTTAGTACATTTAGTGAACTTTAGCACTCTGATAAGTATTTTTTAGTAGTTCATTCGGTGAATTTTTACATCAAATCTGCTTAAAATTTTTGTTCTTTTATTAACTCTTGAAGGCTTGTCCTTCAATGTGTGCAAGCGATATGTTAATACTCGCTTTCCTGCCTTTAGAAAATTTAATTCTTATCATTCTCAACCCAGTCTAATGGCACCAACTTTGTTCCATCCCTCCAACGTTCAATTAGTTTCACATTCTCCACACCTTCCCAAACTTCTTTTTCAGCATGCTCTGTAACAATTATTTGGACATTGCAATTTGACTGTTTTAAAAATTCAGACATTGCAGAAAAAATCTTTTTTACTGCCTCTTTATCTTCATCATTTTCTATCTTATATTCTTCGTTATTATCTCCCGCCAATCTTTGTGGGAAATACACTTGGCTCGGCTGATCTATAACTAAAAAATTAGGTACTTTTACTCCATTTCTTTTCTGATAATATTCTTGAAATGCTAGTAATACTGATATATGGTATGCAAGCCAATTAGACGCACTTCCAATCTCCCACAAATAGTCATCTCGTCCACTTTGATTTCTAACTTTAATAGTTAAATCTTTTATCAAAAATTGAATTTTATCATTTGGTCTTTCTGTATCAAACTTAGGTATTAATCTTTCAGCATTTTTCTGTATTTCATCTAACGCATTTTCTACTTTTTTATTAATTTCACTTTGGTTAACATTTCTTTTTAATTGATTAATTTCTTTTTCCAATTTTTCTATTTCATATTCTAACTGACTGTCTTTTCCAATTCTTTTATAAGTTTGAACTGCATTTTCCATTTTTCCTAGAAATCTTGACATTGAAATTAAAGTATATTTAGTATCATTTACTTCATTTATATAATCAAATTTTTCTCCTATTCTTTTTCTCAATTCTTCTAGTTCTTCACTGACCTTTTGTCTTTCTTTATCTACTTGTTGTAACTCTCTTTCAAATATTATTGGAATTGTATCTACCTTTTTCTTTTTAGAATCTATTTTATTAATATTATTCGATAAATCTGTTAGTCTTTGAATTGTATCTGCATAATTATTACCACAAATTGGACATTTCTTTTCAATATCTACTTTTTGATTTAACCATTTTGCAATTTCTAATCTCTCTCTTTGACTTTCAAGAGAATTTTCGTATTCCTTTGATGTATTTAGTAATTCTTTCATTTCTAAATATCGATGTTGTATTTCAAATAATTCTTTAGATTTTTTTTCTTCCTCTTTTCTTAATTCAGCCAGTTCATCAGAAATATCTTTTATATTGTTAGAAATAATCCTTGAACTATCTACATCCTTTTTTGATATTTCTTCTAGTTTTTTTATCATTTCTTCAAAACTGTCGCTACTACTATAATTGTTATCTATAAATCCATATTCATATGCTATTGATATCCATTTTCCTACTTCTGACTTCCAAGAATCTATGTTATCCTTAATAATTTGATAATCCAATTTCAATTTTTCTAACTCTTTTTCTTTTCTTTCTAACATTTGTTTTTGTGCTAAAATTTCTGGCGTTATTGCTCCTAATACATATGGAAATATATTTATTAATTTTCTTCTGTGTTCCATTGTATCTGCTTTATAAAATAATACATCTGCATTAGCTATAATGTTTTGTGGTTGAAATAAAAATGCCATACAATCTCTATACGATGGTCTGCTTGAAAAACCATTTTTCTCTTCTTCATCAAGGTCTAAAAATGACATAGCAAAGATTTCGTTCATTACATCTTTTACTGCACATAAATTAGTATTTTTGCTTATTTTGTCGGGTATCGTAATAATTTCTTCCCTTTGTATATACATATCTCCCGTAGTTCCTTTTTGTCCTGGTTCTTTTCTACATAACAACAGTTCTTCATTTTCTAGTTTTATTAATACTCCAAACCATTCACACGCATCTCTAATAGTATCTACAGGTATTGTACATTTATCCGAGCCTAAGCAATAATCTATTATTGGAATAATAGCAGATTTTCCTGTTCTGGATGCTCCTGTAATAATATTTATGCTATTAGAATAAAATTTAATTTCTCTATATGGTTTACCTGATTTTTTAGACCATAAAATAATTCTATCAATTTCAAATTTCATTTTTAAAACCTCACTTTTAATATTTTTTCTATTTCTAATACATTTAGTTCCGAGAACCAAAAACCTATTCTTTCTGCGATTTTTAAAACCTCTTCAGTTTTCTTACTTAATTTTGGTATTTTTATACTTTGGGTTTCTATATTCATTTTTTCATCAATCACAAACAAATTCGTAATTAATCCAATTCGAATAGATTCTAAAGTTAATTCTTTCATTTGTTCTGCATTGTTATTTATTTGATAAACTATATCTATTTTTTTATCTTTCATCATTTTTTCTGCCACTTTTATTAATCCTGAGGTTTTTCTTGTCGAATCTATATAACTTCTCATTTCATGATTAAATATTATTGGTAAAACTATAAATAGTATTTCAAAATTTTCATGTTCTAATTTGGTTCCATATCCAAATAAGAATTTCCATATTATAATTGAACCAATTGCAGGATTCTGTATTAAATCAATTTCATCACTCATTGTTATCATCTTCTCTTTCTCCATTATATAATAATTCTTTATACTTTAAATGCCAACCAATTGTTAGACTATTTGCCAAATTGTTATATTCTCCTTTAGTAAAATGACTTGGCAAGTCTTTCCCTTGTAATTTTATAGAATTATCACTTAGACAGGTAAAATATAATTTTTTTCCTAAAATTTTATAATTATTTGTTGCCTCTTCTATTTCTATTAAATTTTTCGAATTATTCCACTTCTCAATCAAATTGTTTTGATATTCTTTAAAACTTATACTAGTAATCAATCCTCTCTCAGCCCATTCTGTTTTATCAATACTAGTTCTTAAAAAGGCTTTAACCGCTGATATTTTGTCATCATATTTTACATCTATCAAATTTAATTGTTTTATATATATATCTTCTTTTTCTATTTCTTTTTCAACATTATTATCATCAACATCCACAGAAATAGCCTGTAATACATTATCTTGTCTATACATTGCTAATTGTGATTTAAGTATTTTTATAAAATCACAATATTTTATAAATGCTGGCTTTCCAAATTTGATATTCTTATTAACCTCTTCATTAATCCAACCCAACATATATATTAAAATTTTATCAGCATATTCATCTTCAAGTATCCTATCTTTTAAATTTTCTAATAAATTCTTTTCATAGTCTTTGTCTATTTTCATTTCTACTTTAAAATTTATAATTATATTAACTAGAATAGTCTTATTATCTTCATCGAATAAAACATCTATATATTTTTTATATGATTCTGGAATCTCTTTTTCTTCTTTTCCTCGAATTTCCTTTATTGCCATTTTCAATGCCTGCTCAGCATCATTAATATTATCTGCCTGATGAAACTTATTACAGATATCTCCTATATTTTTATTATCAATTGTATGAATAAATAATCTAAATTTTGTTTTTTCTAATTCAACATTATCACTTTTTACATATAGCAACCAATTATAAAACGTCTTCCAAAAATCTACTGCTCTATTAGATGTGGGATTATTTTTAGAAATAACATTTTTGATTTGTATTAATTCGTTTTCTCCATTATTTTCGATTGCTACATCATCAAGAGCCTCAAGACTTATAATATCTCCTTCTTTAGCATTTATTAATTCATTTAACATATGCCTAATTTGTAAAGTAAATGAATATACTTTATCTGGCACATGAGTTTGATTTATGTATGTTCTTTCTTCTACCATAATTATTTCTCCTAAAAAAAGATGAAAACAGGAATCATCCTATTTTCATCTTTAGTTTTTCTACTATATATTAGCATACTCTTTATTTTTTTGCAAATTTTTCCTTTTTTGATATTAATCCTACTATTTTTTCCAATACTCTCATCGTATCCTCATAACTAATATCTTCTGCATAACTAAACTTGCTCTGATAATTCTTCCAATGTTCTTTTAATGCATCACTTTCTTTTATAACTTCCATTATCTCCTCAATATTTTTCAAATTATCTATAGACTTTCTGTATTCAAATTTCTTCACAATAGCTTGTACTAACAATTCTTTATCAAAATTTTGCTGTTGTGTTGTCCAAAGTATATAAATATCATAAAAATCCCTTGCTCTTGTTGTATCAACATTTCTTGAAATTATAGTTTCAAATTTATCTGCTATTACTGTTTCCATATTATATGCAAGTATTTCTATAGAACGACCTTCAAACATTAAATCAAATTTATAATTTACTTCTTTTGGTACAATTACATCTCCTGTTGTTATGTCCAATTTCATTGGTACCACTAACTTATCAAATTTTGCATCTAATGATACTCTATATCCTCCATATTCATCTTCTTGTCTTATTTCTTTTGTGTTTCTAAATTCAAAAGTTACTCCATCATCTAAGTCTATGCTAAATATTTCGTTTAATATATTTTCAAGGTTATCTTTTTCTAAATTAAAACCTTTTATTGTTGCATCCATGTCTAGCGTATTTCTTATATCTATTCCAACTATAGCTGTTATCAACATTCCACCTTTTAATACAAATTGATATTTATAGTTTGATACTGAAATTCTTTCTAATAATCTCTCTAGCATATAGTTTTGTAAGATAATATTTTCATTTACATCAACTTTTGCTGACATGTTTTTTATCCATGATTTTAATTGTGCTCTATTTTTTGCTATCACAATAACACCTCCAAGTATTTTCTTACTTCATCTTCAACATTAAATAATGTTGCATATTTATGCAATTTAATAGAGTTTCTATCTTTTCTTTCAGCATATCTTTTCATTGCATCTGTAAATAATGCAATTTCTATTCTCTTCTTGTTTCTAATAATATCGCAGATCGTTCTTTCTAAATCATATACTTTAACTTTATTTCCATAAGGTGTCTTCATCTCTGCTATTCCTATTTCATATAGTTCATCTTTTAAATAAAAAAATTGATAATTCTTATTTTTAATTAATATATTATTATAATTAGTAGGTACTGTTAATTGAAACTTTATAGGGGTTCTATCACATAAATCATGAAAATATAAAGCTGTTTCATGAGAGAATATTCCTTTTTTACATATAGCTTGTGTTGTAAAATATGTATCTTCTATTGTATCTACGCTTATATAAATACCTCTCGCTACTCTTTCAATTATTCCTCTTTCAATCATTCTAGTTAAAATTCTACTATTAATCCCTAAATCTTCTACTTCACTTGTTGTTATAATTCCGTTTCTTTTTTTCAATAACTCTTCAATTTTTTCAATATTATCCATTTTTATCTTCTCCTTTGTCGGAAATCTTCGTAAATATTATATCATTTACGAAGATTTCCGACAAGTATTTTGATGAAATTTTATAAAATTATTGATTTTTAATAAAATTTCTATTATACTTTTATTAGATGATTGAGAAGGCTCATTTCGGTGAGCAGTTATGATTTAGACTGTAGCTTATATAGAAATATATGAGCTACAGTTTTTTATTTTAAATTTATTTAAAAATGTTGATTTTTGCTAAAATACCTATTATAATTTTATTACATTAATTGTTGCACGCTTCGGTGTGGAGTTCGATTCATCTTTTATAAAGATGCTTAAAAGCCTTCTTGTGACAGAAGGCTTTACTTTTATAAATAATTTACTATATCTTCAAATGTATCATATCCACTTTCACTATTAATATGTCCTGCATTTGGTATTAAGATTTGTTCTGTAGCAATTTTGCCTGCAAAATCTTTTTCTACTTCATATTTTACATATGGATCATTGTCTGAATAAAAACACATTATTTCATTTGCATATTGCTTTACATCTTCCAAATTATCAAAATACATTGTTCTATTTACTGCATCATATTCTTCATTTATTCCTAAATAATTGTTAAATCCACATACAAATATTAATTTTTTCACTTTTAATTTATTCTCTACTAAAAATTTGCATACAAATACTGGTGCAATACTATGTCCTATTATTGTTGTGTTCTCATTAATTAATCCTAAATCTAAATAGTATTTAAGTAGCTTACTCCAATTCTCATAATTTTGATACCCTACTCCTATTGGAAATTGTGGTACATATACTTGTTTTCCATCATCTTCTATAAAATCATGTAACCAACTAAACCAATTTCCAAATGGACTTCCAAAACTTCCATGTATTATAAAATAATTTTCCATTAGCTTTTCCTCCTTAATATATTTCACTAATCACATAATCTACAAATATTTCTGCTACATTTTTTCCAGTTAATTCTTCTATATCGCAAATAGCTGGATCTGCATTCACTTCACAAACTATTGGCTTATTTTCATTACTCATAAAAAAATCAGCTGAACAATAATCTAAATCTAATTCATTTGCTATCTTTTCTGCAATTTCTTTATATTCATTTGAAACTTCATAAGGTAATGCTTTTCCACCTAATGATATATTTGAACGATAATCATTTTCATTTATTCTCATAAATGAACCTACTACTTTCTTTCCTACAACAACAACTCTAATATCTTTTCCTATATTTTCAGGAATAAATTGTTGAAATAAGTATTGTGAACCACTTAATTTATTACATATATCATCAAATTCTTTTCTATTATTTATCTTGTATATATCTCTTCCGCCTTTACTATTGCATTTTTTAGTTATAAATGGATATTGTAAAGTAGTTTCAACATATTTCTTAAATTCTTCACTTTTATTATCTTCTTTAATATTTTCTACTCCAAAGTTTATACTACCTAATATTGTATGTGGCAAGTTTATATTTTTATTTGATAATATAACATAAGTCATCATTTTATCATCACAGTTTTCTATTGCATTATAGGAATTAAATGACCTTATTCCATTTTTGTAAAGTTGTTCATTTATGTATTTATCTTTAACAAGTTGTATACAAAAGTCATATCGTTTAACATCTATATTTACTTTTCCATTTATTACACTTGTATATTGTTCATCAACTTTTAGTTTATCTATACTAATGTCCTTTTTGTTAAATTCTTCAATAAGTCTATTATATTGATATTGTTTTGCTTCATTTTGAAAACCTGGATAGATTAAAATTAACCCTTTTTTATTCATATTTTCATAACTCCTTTTACTTTTTCATATATATCTTTCCAACTATCAACTCTATATAAACCTGTTTTATCGGTTAAATTACCTTTACTACTAAATAATATAGTCTCAATTCCTAGTTCATTGACTTTGTTACAGTTTGCTATAGAATCATCTATAAACAAATCTATCTGCTCAATTTTACAAACCTTTGCTTTATCAAAATCACAAATCAATTTATCATAGTGAATATTATTGTTTTTTAATTCTTCAACAGTAGTTTTATATT
>CANPOS010000006.1 GCA_947575745.1 uncultured Clostridium sp. | reverse complement strand
GAAAGATGCGGCGATTTATGGAATAACTCAAACAGACTATTTGTTACTTGGAATGGTAATCCAATGCATCCTGATACAATTACAGATTGGTTTCGTTCTTTTATTGCAAAGAACAACTTACCAAAAATTACTTTTCATGGTTTGCGACACACAAATGCTACTTTGCTTATATCTAAAAATGTAGATGTAGCTGTTGTAGCATCAAGATTAGGGCATGCTCAAATAACTACTACCTTAAATTTCTATGTACATCCAGTTGAAGCACATAATAAAGAAGCAGGTAATGTTTTAGAGAAAATGCTCGTATAAAAACTCTTTTCAAAATTTCTCGAAAATTACTTTTTTAAGATTTTCTAAGTTTAATATAAATTAGTTAGGCTAAAATATGCTATTTAATGCATAAAAATGTAGGGACTGTCCCCAAATTGTCCCCAATTTTGCGAAAATAGATTTTTAGTCAAAAAAATAAGAGTCCACAATCTCTTGCGACTCTAATAAAATCTTTGGTTGCGGGGGTAAGACTCGAACTTACGACCTTCGGGTTATGAGCATTTATTAATCCTTCTTCCGCCCTTCTAATAATTGTTTACTTTTCCTTATAATAAATAAATTTAAACATATCTTCATTTATAGAATACTCTTTCAACAAATATCTAATTAGTCCCTCTATTGACTCTCTATTAAAATTAGTTTCCATATAAACATCTTCTGCTATTTGTACTGGATTATTGATATTATCACTATTTTCAGAAAATAGAATTCTACTTCCACCTTGATGTCTATAGTTACTATTTGCTATTCTTCTTAAGATATTACTATCCATTTCATATAATGTTTTAGCAATATCAATTAATATAGTTATATAATGTGAATTTTCATAAGTATCATTTAAAAATCTATATCCAAACATTTTCAATTTTTTTGTTTCTTCTATGCTTTCTCTCAATCCTCTTTCAATAAAATTATCAAATTCAATAGTTTTATCTAAATTTTGTGGGTAACTATATATTTTCATAATTATATTACTTATTTGTTTAGCTCTTTTTTCTATTTCTTTCGCTTCCCATTTATCACTATTTAAAACAATCTCATTTAATACTGCAAGTTTTGTTTTGCATTCTCTCATTAACTCCTTCTTTTTTTCAAAAGATTCGTTTGAGTACTTCGTATTATATCCTGTAACAGAAAGATTTCCTATTGTATGTAAATATTTTTCATGTATTTCCCTATAATTATTACCTAGCATGTCTCTCCAACCTTTACTTAATGTTTGAGGCATAATGTGTTCTATTGTTAAATTATCAAAATTTATTAGCTCTTTGCTATCAAAATTTTCTACATTTTCAAGTAGATATTTTAAAACACTTAATTTTTTATATAAATTTTCTGTTTTTAGCCTTTCCTCAAATAAATTATCATGAGGAAATACATCTTCTGTTTTTAATGAGCATATATATGCTTCTATTGCTTTATAATATTTTTTCTTATTTTCTTCTTTTTTAAATATTTTATAGTACAATGTAGCATAGAATCTTCTTAAATTACTTGAAGGTACTCCACAAATTAATCTTCTTAATGCATAATTTCCAAAGAGATTTAAAATTTTCTTTAAATTTTCTTCATTGATTACCTTGTTTTCATAATCATCTAATACAACCATTAAGAAAGGATAAGCTGTGTTATGGTTCAATATTCTAAACATTTCAGCAGCTTTAATAATATCCCCACTATATTCAGTATTTTCTCCATCAATTAACAACTTATAATATTTAGAAAAGTTCTTTAATTCTATTAAAACTTCTTCTTTAGTATATGAATTCTCTTTACAGTATTTTTTAAATATTTCATATACATCTGTTTCTTTTATATAATTTTTATTTTTCATTATCAAGAAATCATAAAAATACTTTTCTAAATTAGTTTTATTAGAATCTATAGAATTTAAGTTTTCTTCTATGCATAACCAATATTTTTCATATAAATATTCTTGCTCTTTAGAATCTTTTAACTCCATTAATAAATAATTTCTTATTAAATCTGAAGATGTTAAATCAACACCTGTGGAATTTATGCTTTCAAATATTAATTGTGCATCATCTTTATCTTTTTCCAATGTAATCTCTACTAACTCCAAATTTAATAGTCCATCCCATATATCAGATAATTGTTTTCCATTTTCTAAGGCTGCATGTATTAAAGTTACGCATGTACTATAATTTTTGTATATATTTGATTTCTGGTTTATTGACTCTATTCTATCATCAAGCAATAATTCTAACTGTGTATTATCCTTTTTTATAGGTTTCAATTTTAGTCTATTTATTTCATCACAATTAGTATTAAATAAGCACTCCTCTGCATCATTTTTAACTCTATCATTCCTTTGTTCAATTGCAATATCTCTTAGAGCCTTTATTAATAAAACTAAAGTAGTAATTCTTTGTTGTCCATCAATAATTAAACATTCATCAAGTGCAGATGAGTTACAATAATTTAAATATACAATTGTACCAATAAAATGAATCTTATTTTCTTGAGAACATTCTATAATATCTTTAAATAACTTTTCACAATTTTCAAATCTCCAGTCATAATTTCTCTGATATACTGGTACCCTAAACTGCCTTTTATTTTTTGTCATCACATCTCTTATTACTCTTAATTTATGTACATCCATTTTCTTTTTCCCTTCTTACTTTAATCTAGCTACACTAATCCGACAAATTCTTCATTTAATATTTTCCTTCGTTCTTTCCAATCTGGCATAAAAATTGAAATAAAATTATAAAAATCTTTACTATGATTATGGTATCTGAAATGTGAAAGCTCATGTAAAACCACATATTCTATACAAGAAATTGGAGTTTTTATTAGATTAAGACTAAACACTATTTTATTCCTTAGAAAATAGCAACTCCCCCATCTCGACTTCATTTGTCTAATTTCTACTTTAGGCATTACTATGTTATATTCTTTTAATTTCTCTTGATATTCTTTAACTATCTTCTCAATAATTTCTAAAGTATATTGTCTTAGCCAATTATTATAATACTGTTTTATATATTCCTTATTTTCTATATATTGATTTTTTACTTGTATTTCAAGAAACTCCTCATTAACTGTAATATTATTTGTTTTTCCTTTAAGTAATTTAATTCTATATTGTTTTCCTAATAAATATAAAATCTCTCCTTCTTCAAAACTAGCACTTTCTTTTAATACTACATTATTTTTATAAAAATCTTGATGCTTTTTTATCCAATTGATTTTGAGCTTTATAAATTCTTTTGCTCTATCAAGTTTCATTTTCATTGGCATTGAAATAATTATTTTTCCATCTACATTTACCTTTAAATTAATGTTTTTTATTTTTTTCCTTTGTACAAAAAATACTATCTTTTCTCCATTAACTTCAACTGTTTCCTGTTCCATAGTAAGCATTCCTTTTAAATTAACTTATCTCTTTTCCATATTCCCAATCTAAAAAACTACTTATGTGCCATGATGATATTCCTTTTCTTTCCGCTTCCTTTATAAATTTAATCACATCATCTACATATAAAACATCCTTTAGATTAATGTTTCTTTTATTGCAATAATCTATAATACACTCAGCTTTACTTTTATCTTCAAAAGCAAATATTCTTTCCTTTATCATTGGATAATACTTATCTAGCCATACATGCTTGTCTTTTATTTCCTTTTGATTCATACAGTGTCCCATGATAATATTCTCTTTTGAACCACAAGTTTTTACAACATTTTGCATAAATGAAGAAGGTTTTCTCTTTAAAAATAACCCATTATCTATTTCTTCTAAGGACATACCATTATTAGTTCCATCTTTTGCTAGAACATGTCCATTAAATCTATATGCAGCTAATGTTCCATCAATATCCCAGAAAATATATTTATTTTCTGTATCTCTTTTGGTAATCATGCCATCATTTTCCATATGAATCTCCTTTTAGTTCATTTCTACTTTTCCTATTATGCTATTTATATCATCAATATTATGACGTTTCATATATTCTTCTACACCTTCTATTGCTTTTATACTTGTTTCAGGCTCGATAAAGTTTCCTGTCCCAATTGATACAGCTGTTGCACCTGCTAACATGAACTCTATTACATCTTTTCCATCTACTATTCCACCAAGTCCAAGTACTGGTATCCTCACAGCTTTTGCTACTTGATATACCATACGTACTGCTACTGGTTTTACTGCTGGTCCTGATAATCCTCCCATATTATTTGCAAGTACTGGTCTTTGTTTTTCTATATCTATACTCATACCAAGCAATGTATTAATTAAAGATACTCCGTCAGCACCTGCATCTTCTGCTCCTTTTGCAGGTTCAGTTATATCTGTAACATTTGGAGTTAATTTTACTATTAGTGGTTTATCTAATACTTTTCTTACTTGTGATGTAACCTCTTTTACTCCATCATAACTTGTACCAAAAGCCATGCAACCTGATTTAACATTTGGGCAAGATAAATTAAGTTCTACCCCATCTATATCTAAAGTGTTTAAAACTTTTGCAAGTTCTACATATTCTTCTACTGAACTTCCACAAGCATTTACTATAATTTTTGTATCAAATTTTTTAAGCCATGGCAAATCATTTTCCATAAAATATTCTACTCCTGGATTTTGAAGTCCTATTGCATTTAGCATTCCAGCTGTAGTTTCACATACTCTTGGTGGCTTATTTCCAGATCTTGGCTTTAAAGATGTCCCTTTTGTTATTATTCCTCCTAGTTTATTTAAGTCTATAAACTCACTATATTCTCTACCATATCCAAATGTTCCTGATGCAACTGTTACTGGATTTTTCATTTTTATTCCAGCTAAATTTACTTCTGTATTCATTATAATTTCTCCTCCTATATCTCTACTACATTTGCGTCAAACACAGGTCCTGCTTTGCAAACATGTGTATACACTAATTCTTCTCCTGCATTTACTTTTACAGCACAGCCAAGGCATACACCTATTCCACATCCCATTCTTTCCTCTAAAGATATTTGGCATGGTATTTTGTATTCTTTAGCAAGATTTTGCACTGCTTTAAGCATTGGTAATGGACCACAAGAATATATTCCGTCTATGTTTCCAGCCTCTATATCTTGTTTTAAAAAGTTTATTGCAAAACCTTTTTCCTCATAACTTCCATCGTCTGTTGTAAGTACAAATTTATTTGATATTTTTCTATATTCATCTTCTAGTACTACAAAATCTTTACTTCTAAAGCCTAGATACATATTTACATTTGTTACTTTGTTTGCTTCCTTTGCAAGTTCATATAAAGGAAATATTCCTATACCTCCACCAATTATTGCTATATTATTCTTGTTTTGGAAGTTGAATGTTCCTTTTCCTAGTGGACCTAAAATATCTATTTCTTCCCCTTCTTGTTTTGTAGATAATATTTCAGTTCCTTTTCCTTTTACTTGGAATATGAATTCTACAATATCTCCTTCTATATTAAATATGCTTATCGGTCTTCTTAATAATGGTTCTACTCTGTCTGATACTCTTATTTCTAAGAATTGTCCGAGGCTTTGCACTTTCTGCAATTTCTTTTGATTTTATTGAAAATTTATAAATATCCTCTTTTAATTTTTCTTTTTTTACTAATTTACATTTAGTGTGTAGTGCCATAATTATCATCCTTCCTATTTTTATCTAATAACTCCATTAAGTTCATCTCTCATCCTTATCGCCTCTGCTCTTGTTGCTTCTGCAAATTGTTTTTCTGTAAACTTGTCCTTCCATATTTCTGATTTATATGCACAAATTAAACTTCTTGATGCATTTACAATTCCACCTAATCCGTTTTTATCAAATCCCAATGCTATATCATCTGCTTTTCCACCTTGTGCTCCATAACCTGGTATTAAAAAGTATGAGTGAGGCATTACTTCTCTTAGTTCCTTTAATTGTTCTGGATATGTTGCTCCTACAACAGATGATATACTACTATATCCATATTTTCCGACTAAATCTTTTCCCCATTCATTAACAAGTTTTGCGAGCTTTACATATATTTTTTCTCCATCTTCTGTTACTAAATCTTGTATTTCTCCAGAAGATTTATTTGAAGTTTTTACAAGTATAAATATTCCTTTTCCATATTCTTTACAGTCTTCTACAAATGGAAGCACTCCATCTGTTCCAAGGTATGGATTTACTGTAACAAATTCTACATCAAATATACTATGATTTAATTCTCCTATCTTTGTTTTTCCTATTGCTGCATTTGAATATGCTTTAGCTGTTGTTCCTATATCTCCTCTTTTCATATCAGCAATTACTATCATACCTTTTTCTTTTGCATATTTACAGGTTTCTTCAAATGCTATCATTCCAGGTATTCCAAACATTTCATAAAATGCTATCTGTGGCTTTACTGCTGGAATTATGTCATGTGTCGCATCTATTAAAGCTTTATTAAATTCTATTATTGCTTTTCCTGCACCTTCTAAATCTTGTGTATATTTACTTTTTATGCAATTTGGTATTATGTCATATCTTGGATCTAATCCTATCACTGTTGGATTATTCATTTCTTTTATTTTGTCTATTAATTTATCTATCGCATTTTCCATTTTTATTTCTCCTTTAAATATTTTAATCTTATAACCAATTAATAATATAGAAAATTTTCAAATTATTAATTGATTCTTTATCATACCAAATTTGGAAAAGAATTAGTATATTGCTAGGCAATTCAAATCAAAAAAGTGGAGGCGTACGAGTGTACGTTGATGCTGAGGCTGTTAAGGCTATGCCTTCTACAGCGTCAGTATGCAATTTGCGTTAGCAAATTGTATTCCTTTATTTGAAAGCCACTTCGCAAGATGCTGATTATTTTCCAAATTTAATCTCGCCATTTACTATTGTATACATAACTTGTCCTTTTAGCTTTTTGCCAATAAATGGTGTATTTTTTGATTTAGATACTATACTTTCCCTTGTATATATATACTCTTTTTCTGGGTTAAATATTGTAAGGTCTGCAACAGCTCCTTCTTTTATTTCCCCTCTATCTATTCCTAATACTTTGGCTGGTCCATAAGACATTAGTCTTACCATATCTAAATATGAAAGTTTTTGCTTATCTACTAATGCTGTAATTGTTGCAGCAAGTGCTGTTTCAAATCCTATTATTCCATTTGGTGCTTTTGCTAATTCTTTTTGTTTTTCTTCTTCTGAATGTGGTGCATGATCTGTTATTATTGCATCTATTGTTCCATCTTGTAATCCTTTTATTATTTCATCTCTATCTTCTTCAGTTCTTAGTGGTGGATTCATCTTTGCATTTGTTCCACTCTCTAATACTTCATCTTGTGTAAAGAAATAATAATGAGGGCAAGTTTCACATGTTACTTTTACTCCTCTTTTCTTAGCATCTCTTATCATATTCACAGAAGTTTTTGTACTTATATGACATATATGTGTATGTAAATTATTAGTTTCTGCAATTACTATATCTCTTGCTGCCATTATTTCTTCTGCTTCTGGAAGGACTCCTTCTACCCCTAGCTTTTCTGCAACTTTCCCTGCATTTATTGCTCCTGCAGATACTGATTTTTCCTCACAATGCTCTGATACAAAGCTTCCTATTTTGTTTACTTCTAACATTGCTTGTCTTATCATCCTTGCATTTTCTACTGGCATTCCATCATCTGAAAATCCACAAGCTCCTGCTTCTAGTAGTTCTTCAAAATTCACAAGTTCTTCTCCTTTTTCTCCTTTTGTTACACTTGCGAATGGAAGCACATTACAAAGATTTATTTCTTTACTCTTTTCTATTATTTGTTTTAATGTTTCTACATTGTCTGGAGTTGGTTTTGTATTTGGCATTGGGCATATTGTTGTAAATCCACCTTTTACTGCACTTTTAGAACCTGTTTCTATTGTTTCTTTATATTCAAATCCTGGCTCTCTTAAATGACAATGCATATCTATCATTCCTGGCATTATGTATAGATTTGTACAGTCAACAATTTTGTCTGCATTTTCCTTAATATCCTTTTCAATTTTCACTATTTTTCCGTCTTCTATTAATATGTCTAATTTTTCATTTGTTTTGCTTGCATAATCTAGTACTGTTCCATTTTTTAACACCAATTTCATTTAATTTTTTCCCTTCTTTGAAGCTTCAAACTAAAACTTCCGTAAAATTTAGCTTTATCATATCATTTTTTCATATAGTTTTCAAGTGTCTTTTTTGTAGTCTTTTCGCAAATTTCCTTGACTTTGTTTTATTTTTAATTTATGATATAAGTGAAAAAACTTTAAGAGATTAAGTTTGAAAGGAATGATAATAAAACTATGAGTAATTTAATTTCATATTTATTTAAAACAAATGCATTTAAGGTTTGTCCAAATAATAAACCTTTTTGGTATACTTCAGGAAAAATAGGTCCTTATTTTATTAACACTCATTTTCTTTATGGTAGTGAAGAAAGTGCTGTTGAATTTTTAAGCTATATTGATATGGAAAAAGATAATAAATTAGAGTTACCTAAAAAAATTTTAGACAAAACTCTTACACAATATAATAGTAATGAAATTTACAAAGAAGTTATTGATGAAATGGTTTCTTTTATTAAATCTCATATCAATATTAATGAGATTGACTATGTTTCTGGAGGAGAAAGAAGAGATTGGTTCTTTTCTAATATAGTAGCTTATCTTTTAGGTAAACCTCATATTACTGTTTTTAAAGACTTAACTACTGTTGTTAGTACACCTGACTTTGAGGAAACTGTTGTCAAAACTGACTTAAATGGTAAAAAAGTTCTTCATGTTGCAGATTTAGTTACAGCAGCCTCTAGCTATGTACGTGCTTGGATTCCTGCTGTTCAATCACTTGGAGCTGAAATTGTATGGAGTGTAGTAGTTGTTGATAGAATGCAAGGCGGAAATGATAGATTAAAATCTCTTGGAATTGATGCTTATTCATTAACTCAAATTGCACCTAATATGTTTAAAACAGCTTTAGATTTAGGTATTATTTCAGAAGAGCAAAGTGTACTGCTAAATAAATTCTTTGAAGATCCAGATGGAACTATGAAAAAGTTTTTAGCAGACCATCCTGAATTTTTAGAAAATGCCTTAAAGTCTGATGAAAAAACTATCGTAAGAGCTAGGCTTTGTATAGAAGGCGATTTATATGGATTAAAAACTGCTATAAAATAAATAGTATGTATATATTTAAAAGTGAAACTGCGTAGCAAATAACGGAGCTGAAAGCGACGGCGAATGGGGCAAGCTTCTTCTAATTATTTCAAAGCTTGCCCCAACAAAGTGAACGACTAAATATATACATACTGTTTATTTTTGCCCCAAATTCAAGCTTATATCAAATATTTTTCCTTTTCTATTTACAGTTAATGTAACTTCTTCCCCTACTTCTTTTGTATAAATATATTTTCTTAAATCATTCATTTTATTTAATGGTATATTATCTATTTTAGCGATTATATCTCCTACCAATAACCCTTTTCCATAGACTGCACCAGTTTTGTTTATTGATACTACATATATTCCTGTATCAAATTTCAAATTTTCATCTAGATATTGAATTACTTCTTTATCATAAGCATATATCCCAATTGAACTTTCTGTAAAAGTGCCTGTTTTAGTTAATTTATCTACTATTGGTTTAACAATGTTTACTGGTATTGCAAATCCAATACCTTCTGCTTCTTCTATCTTTACTGAATTTATTCCTATTACTTCTCCATCTTCATTTACAAGTGGACCACCGCTGTTTCCATTGTTTATGGTTGCATCAGTTTGTATTAAATCTTCCATATAAGTTGTTTCTTCATTTTCACTTATCTTTATTGTCCTGTTTACTGCACTTATTATTCCAGAAGTTACAGTCCTTTGAAATTCTACACCTATTGGATTTCCTATTGCATAAACTCTTTTTCCTATTCTTAGTCTATCTGAGTTACCAAGTATCACTGGTGTTAAACCGAGATTTTTCAATCTTTACTATACTTAAGTCTATATCTGAATCTCCCCACATTACTGTTCCTTGATATTCTTCTCCATTTTCTAATGTTACATAGCACTTACTATATTTCGCTCCACTTACATGTTCATTTGTTAATATATATCCATTTTCTGATACTATTACTCCGCTTCCCAATGACAATGTTTTTTCTGAATTTATACTAAATATTGATGTATCATTATTTTCAATCTTTGATATTCCGAACCACACTTTTTGATATATTTTCTAGCATTGTACTTGTATCTTCTGTATTTTCTGTGCTTATTTCTTGTGATACTTTTTTAGGTGTATAACTTTCATCTTCTATTTCTATATTTATGTACATATCATATAACACAATACTAAATGTTGCTATCATAAATATTATTAAAATTCCAAGAATCATTTTACTTACAATATAGTTTTTCTTTTGCTTTTTTATATAATCCTTCAAGTTCTCATTCCTTCTTTTAATTTAAACTATTTAAAGTATTTACAATATTGGAATTTTATATACAAAAAATACTAGTAAATTAATACTAGCATTTTAATTTATACCTCCCCTAATTTCAAATAAACTAGGGGTAATTATATTTAGATTTTTATTATTATTTCTTTTAAGCAAATTTTCTTTAAAAAATTAAATATTTTTTTATACCAACTGGTCTTTTCTATTACCACTAATTGAAAACAACCTACTTCATATTCTGATTTCTTGTTTTCTTCAGTTCCTTCTATACTTTTTTCCAAATTTTCTCTTGCTTTAATAAGTTTATAATTTCCTTTTATATTTTTTATTCCTGTAATTTTCATCTTTTGATCATTCCTTTTCAAAACAATTTAAGTTAAAACACTTTTTTTATATGTTTTTTATTTTAATTTTATCTTTTGTTTTTTAGCAATATAGCTATGTAAATATTGCAAATTCTGGAAATTTTGCTTTCTAAAATTTACTAATTTGTTATTTTTAAATTATATACTACAATTTTTTTATTGTCAATGTCTTAAAATGCTTGTTATTTTTAGAAAAATGTGATATTATGTCGTTGATATTATTTGTAATCATCTTGTGGGGGTTAAAATGAAAAAGGATGTTTATGATTTAAGTAAGCCTCAAGAATCTATTTGGCTTACTGAACAGTATTTTAAAAATACGAATATTAATGATATTAGTTGTTATGCAGATTTTTCGACAAAAACTGATAATGTTGACTTTGATAAATTAAAAAAAGCAATTAATAACACTATTAAAAATAATGATGTTTTTCAAACCAGACTTTTTTTAGAGGATGGAAATGTTAAACAATATTTCTGTGACTTTAAAGAAGTCGATTTTCCAATATATGAAATTTCGTCTCTTGACGAACTTACTAAAGAAGAAGCTAAAACGCAAGCTTCTTCTAATCTTTTAGAAAGTCCTCTTTATGATTTTAAACTTTTCAAATATAAAGGAACTAATACTGGTGGTGTTTTAGCGAATTTTCATCACCTTATTTCTGATGCAACAAGTGCCTCTCTTACTCCAAGACAATTTACTGAATGCTATAATTCTTTAACTGAAAATAATACTATGCCTGATTTAAATCCTGAGCACTATTCATATAAACAATATTTACTTAGTGAAAAAGAATATGTAAATAGTGCTAAATTCCAAAAGGACAAGGCTTACTGGGAAAAAGTATATGAGACTATCCCAGAAGTTGCAACAATTTATAGTAGTAAAGCTTCTAATGGTACTATGAATTGCAAGGCCAAAAGGCTAAACTTTACAATAGATAAGGAACTAACTTCTAAAATAAACACCTTATGTTCTAGTCTAAAAGTTTCTGTCTATAACTTTTTTATGGCAGTTTTTGGATTATATATTTCTAGAGTGTCTAACCTTAACGACTTTGCAATCGGTACTCCTATTTTAAATAGGTCTAATTATAGAGAAAAAAATACTTTTGGTATGTATATTAGTACTATTCCTTTCAGAATGACTTTAGATAATAACATGTCTTTTAAAGATTTTGTGTCTAATGTTGCAAAGGATTCTATGTCTATGCTTAGACATCAAAAATATTCTTACCAATACATAATAGAAAATCTTAGAAAAAAAGAACCTAGCTTACCTAATTTATATAAGGTTTTATTTTCTTACCAAATCAGTAGGGCATCTGATGAAAATTCTAGCTATACGGCAGGTTGGCTTTTTAATAATTGTATAAATAATGATTTAGAAATTCATATTTTTGACCTTAATACTGAAAATACTATTAATATTGCTTATGACTATAATATCTCTTTATATGAAAAAGAGGAAATTAGTGCTATTCATCCAAGAATTGTGAATATTATTAATCAACTTTTGAAAAATCCTAATATTCTAGTTAATAACATTGATATTGTGACTGAAAAAGAAAAAACTACTCTTTTAAAGGACTTTAATAATACTTTTGAAACTTATCCAAAGGATAAATCTATTGTTAATTTATTTGAGGATTGTGCTGAAAATACGCCTGATAAAGTAGCTTTAGTCTCAAATAAAGTCAATTTAACTTATAAAGAGTTAAATGAGCTTGCTAATAAACTTGCTAATAAATTAATAGATAATGGAATAAAAAGTAAAAGTGTTGTTGGAATTTTAGTTAATCGTTCTCCTGAAATGATAATAGGACTTTTAGCTATATTAAAATGTGGAGCAACTTATCTTCCATTAGACCCAGAATATCCAAAAGAGAGAATAAATTATATTTTAGATAATAGTAAAGCTCAAATTCTACTAGTAAATGAAAATACTATCAATTTAACTGATGATAATTATAATAAAATAAATATATCTCTTCCATTACTAGAAAAATTGGATTATAGCATAGATAATATAAACACAAAAATTGATCAAGATAATATTATGTACCTTATTTACACTTCTGGAACTACTGGAAATCCAAAAGGTGTAATGGTTACTTATGGTAATATTTTTAATTTTGTTAAAGCTATGAAGAAAAATATAGAATTTTCAAATAATAAAACTATGGTTTCTGTAACTACTATTTGTTTTGACATATTTGGACTAGAAATATGGTGTACCCTTACTTCTTCTATGACTTTGGTACTTGCTAATGAAAAAGAACAAAATATTACTGAATTATTAAATACTTTATGTTTAGAAAATAATGTAGATATGATACAGACTACTCCTTCTAGATATTTAAAGCTTATTAATGATAAAAATAATTTAAGTTTTCTAACTAATATAACTGATATATTGGTTGGTGGAGAAGGTATCCCTTCTAATTTATTAGATTACTTTCAAAACAACTTAAAGGCTAATATTTTCAACATGTATGGTCCAACAGAAACTACAATTTGGTCTACAATGAAGGATTTAACTAAAGCTGATAATATTACAATTGGTAAGCCTATATTAAACACTACTTGCTATATATTAGATAATAATTTAAAACCACTTCCCTTTAATACTCCTGGAACTTTGTATATTGGAGGAGATGGAGTAACAGAAGGATATTATGGAAAAGAAGATTTAACTAGCGAAAAGTTTGTTACTTCTCCTTTTAATGAAAATGAAACTATTTATAATACTAATGATTTAGCTTACTGGACTAAGTCTGGAGAGATTATACATATTGGTCGTAATGACTTTCAAATTAAGTTAAATGGATATAGAGTTGAGTTGTCTGAAATTGAAGGTACTATCGAAAGCTTTGCTGATATAGAAAAAAGCGCTGTTCAATATGATAAAACCTCAAAGAAACTTTATGCTTTTTATACAGCAAATAATGATATTTCTTTAAATGATTTAAAATCATTTTTATTAAAAAAGCTCCCTGCATATATGATACCTTATAAATTTATAAAAGTTGATAGTTTTCCTTACACGCCTAATGGTAAACTAGATAGAAAGGCTTTGAGAATTCCAGATAATTTGAACTCTAAGGTTTCGGAATTTATAAAACCTTCTACTGAAACTGAGAAAAAATTATATAATATAATAAAAGAAATGCTAGAACTTGATAGTTTTAGTTTGTCTGAGGATATTTTCAGTTTAGGAATGGACTCTATAAACACTTTGAATTTATCTATAAAAATAGAAAGCATTTTTAATAAGGAGATTACTTCACAACAAATACTACATTGCTCTTCTATTGTAGATCTAGCAAAAATGATAGATAGTTCTAAGGAAATATGCAATGAAAAAATAGAAGCTAAACCTATTGATTTTAATAAAAGTTATCCTTTATCTTCTGCTCAAAAAAGAATTTATTATGCAAGTAAGATGGAGTCTGAAAATAACATTTTATATAATATGCCTGGTTGCATAATTTTAGATAAAAAACCTGATATCAAAAAATTAAATGAGTGTTTTGAAGCTTTAATTCAAAGGCACTCTGCTTTGCGTACTTATTTTGAATTAAAAGACAATAAAGTACATCAAAGAATTGTATCTAAAGTTCAATTTAAAATAACAGAAGTTACCCAAGAAGAAAAAAGTATGGAGGAAATCATTAACAATTTTATTGAACCTTTTGATTTATCAAAAGCCCCTCTCTTAAGAGTTAGCTTAGTATCTATGAAAAGTGAATTTCTACTTTTATTTGACATGCACCATATTATAAGTGATGGATTATCTCTTTCTATCTTAACAAATGAATTATGCAAATTGTACAATGGTGAAGCTTTACCAGAATTACAAGTAAACTATACTGATTACGCTAAATGGGAACAAGATAGATTAGAAAATGGTACTTTAGCCGATAGTAAAAACTATTGGATAAATCAATTTAAAGGTGGAATTACTATTTTAGATTTACCTACTAATTATCAAAGGCCTTCTGTTCAAAGTTTTGAAGGTGCGAAAGTATATAAAACTATTCCAAGTAATATATCAAACAAATTGCAAGATTTGGCTAAAAGATTAGGAGTTTCAAACTATATGCTTCTACTTTCAACTTATTACATATTATTATTTAAATACTCTGGTCAAGAAGATATTGTTGTTGGAACTCCTGTTGTTGGAAGAAATAAAGAAGAACTCTTAAACATTTTAGGAATGTTTGTTAATTACTTACCTTTGAACAATCATCTAGATAGTTCTATGTCTTTTATGGACTTTTTAAATAATATAAAAACTAATTGCATAAGCTCTTTTAATCATCAATCATATCCTTTTGATGATTTAATTGCAAATTTAAATATTCAAAGAGATATTAGTAGAAACCCATTATTTGACACTATGTTTATATACCAAAATAATGGCTTTGCTCCTGTGCATTTTGGAGAAATTAAGGGTACATACTATGTTCCTGATACCAAAATTTCAAAACTTGATTTATCTTTAGAGGTTATTCCATTAGAGAGTGAAGAACTTAAACTTAATTTTGAGTATTGTACAAAACTATTTAATGAAAATTTCATAGAAGGATTCTCAAACCATTATATAAACATTTTAAATACAATTTTGGATAATCCAGAAATTGCAATTTCAGACATTGAGATTTTATCTGAAAAAGAGAGAAATCATATAATAAATGATTTTAATGATACTCTTTTTGAATATCCTTATTATAAAACAATCTCACAATTATTTGAAGAACAAGTACAAAAAACTCCAAATAGTAAAGCTCTAGTATCTAATGGAAAATCACTTACTTTTGCAGAGTTGAATAAAAAGGCTAATCAAATAGCAAATTTCTTAAGAGAACAAGGAATTAGACCTAATAAAATAGTTGGTATTATGATTAATCGTTCTTTAGAGTTAATCACTTGTATTTTAGGTGTGTTAAAAGCTGGCGGAGCTTATGTTCCAATAGATCCTACATATCCAAAGGATAGAATTGACTATATTATTAAGGATAGTAGTATAAATATTTTGCTTACATCTTCTGCTTTTAATAACACTATCTCTGATGTTCAGTCAGTTATTACAGACTTTGAAGTTAGTGATATTTACAATGGACCTTCTGAAAATCTAGAGGTTATTAATCTACCGAATGATCTTGCATATTTGATATACACTTCTGGCTCTACTGGTAGGCCAAAGGGAGTTACTATTAAACATTATAATGTTGCTAATCTTGTTACCTCTATGTATAGCAAAATTTCTCTTAAGGGTACTTTTGTATCAGTAAATACATTTTGCTTTGATATGTTTGTATTTGAAGCTTTTGTTTCTTTGCTAAAAGGATTATGCCTTGTACTTGCAAATGAACAAGAACAAAATTTACCTAAACCACTAAATAAGCTATGTTTAGATAATAAAGTCAATATATTAGAAACTACTCCAACTAGAATGTCTTTACTTTTAAGTGATCCAAATTCTTTAGATTATTTAAAGAATTTAGATACCATATTCCTTGGTGGAGAAGCTTTTCCTACTACTTTATTTAAACAATTAAAAGAATTAACTAATGCAACAATTTATAACATGTATGGTCCAACTGAAACTACTGTCTGGTCTTCCTTTAAAGAATTAACTAATGTAAATGAAATTTCTATCGGAAAACCTATTGGAAATACTACATTTTATATTTTAGATAAAGATAAGAAATTACTTCCACCAAATATTCCTGGAGAATTATATATTGGTGGAGAAGGTGTTGGAAATGGCTATTACCATAGAAGAAATCTAACCGAGAAAAAATTTATCGCTAACCCATATAATAATCTTGAAACTATATATAATACTGGAGATATAGCAAAATGGACTGAAAATCGGTGAAGCTATTTGTATGGGAAGATCTGATTTCCAAGTAAAAATTAGGGGACTTCGTATTGAATTAGAAGAAATTGAAACTAAGATTTTACAATTTCCTAATATAGAAAAAGTTGTAGTTTGTGTAAAAAGAGATAAGCATGGTAGAGATTTCTTATGTGCTTACTTTGTATCTCCTGAAAGAATTAGTATTCCAGAGCTTAAGAAATATTTAACTCAATTTTTACCAACGTATATGGTTCCTAATAAATTTATGCAACTTCAAGATTTAATATATACTCCAAATGGAAAAATTGATAGAAAATCTTTACCTGAAATAGAATTAGAAATTGAAAAACATGATATTGTTTTAGCATCTACTCCAACTGAAATAAAGCTTTCTAAATTATTTGAAGAATTACTAGGTATCTCTCCTATTAGTATTTATGACAATTTCTTTGAAATTGGTGGAGATTCAATGCTTGCTTTAAAACTACAGATTGCTCTTCTAAATGATAATATTAATGTTACTTATGCAGATATATTTAAATTTAATACTATATCTAGCTTAGCACATAAAATTGATACTAGTGAAAGTAATGAAAATACTATTAACTATGATGATTATGATTTCTCAAAAATTAATAAATTGCTTAGTAATAATACCTCTTCTTCATTGAAAAATCTTAAGAAACAAGATTTAAAAGATATTGTTCTTACTGGTGCAACAGGCTTCTTAGGCTCTCATGTTTTAGCAGAGATACTAGATAATACTTCGTCTAAAGTATACTGCTTACTTAGACCAGATCCTAGTATTGATATCAACACTAAATTATTACATCGTTTGAATTACTATTTTGGAAATAAATATGATAGCCTTATAAATGACAGAATTTTTGCGATATCTTGTGATATCACTAAAGAAGATTTTTCTTTGGATTCAGGTACTGTGAAACAGTTAACAAGAAATGTTTCAACTGTTATCAATTGTGCAGCTCTTGTAAAACATTATGGAGCTTATGAAAATTTTAAAGGAATAAATGTAACAGCTGTTAAAAACTTAGTTGATTTTTGTAATACTTATCATAAAAAGTTAGTCCATATATCTACTCTTAGTGTTTCTGGTAATATGATTTTTGACTTAGCTGCTCAAAATAGATTACTTGATAAAGACATTTTATTTAATGAAACTAACTTATATGTTGGTCAATCTTTAGAAAATGTATATGTTCGTAGTAAATTTGAAGCTGAAAAATTAATTTTTGAAAATATGATTGAGCATAATTTAGATGCACTTGTTTTAAGAATTGGTAATGTTACAAATAGAACTACTGATGGAAAATTTCAACAAAATAATGAGGAAAATGCCTTCGCAAATAGATTAAAGGCTTTTATAGAATTAAAATGTGCACCAAATTATTTACGTGATACTTATGCAGAGTTTAGCCCTGTTGATAATATTGCAACAGCTATACTTAAATCTATTCAATATGTGGGCAAAATAAATGTATTACATATTTATAATTCTAATCATGTATATCTTGAGGAATTAATTGACTTATTACCTAGAAAAATGATAGAATTTGTAGAAGATGATATTTTTGATAAAAAATTAAAGGTTGCCTTATCAAATACTGATAGTTCAACTATTTCATTATTAGCAAATGATTTTGACGAGCATAGACATCTAGTTTATGATAGCAAAATTAAATTAAAAAATACATTTACAAATTCATTTTTTGATAAAGTTGGCTTCCATTGGAACATTATTAATAAAGATTATATTGCTAAATTACTAAAAAATATTTAAAATAACGGGCGATTACTTATGCATAACTTATTTTGTTCGAAAATCTAAGAAAATAATTGCCCATATAAATATTACAAAAGATTTAAAAAGAGCTTAACTGCTCAAGGGAGGGATATTATGACTTTTTTCCTATTATTCTTATCCAACATAGTTACTACCATAATTTTAATATTTACAAATAAAGACAAGCATCAATCTCAATTAAATAAAATGTTTACATATATGCTAATTTGTATGCTTTTATGGAATGTAGCTCTAATATCACAATATGAATTTTCAGAACTTTTAGGTATTCCAGAAGTTTACTTTGACTATGTATCCTATATTGGAATTTGCTTTTTACCTGTTACTTTATATTTCATGTCTCTTTCTTTTATAAATACCAAATTCCAATTTAGTAAAAAGCATTTAATCTTCATTGTTATTCCAGCAATCTCCTTATTAGTTTTATGGACAAATGATTTTCACCACCTTTTTTATCAAACATACTCTACTAATATGGGAGATTGTGTTTATGGCTCATATTTTACAATACATACTATATATTCATATGGTTTAATATTTTTCGCATTATTTAATTTAATAAGATATTCTATTAGAAACTCTGGCTTTTTTTCTAAACAGTCTATATTATTTGCATTAGCAATTTTCTGTCCAGCAGCTGTTAATGTAATTGGTACTTTAAAGATTTACCCTATAACCTCATACTTGACATCTATCTCATTTAACTTAGCTATTGTATTCTTAACTTGGGCTATATTTAAGTTTAGGTTTCTATCTGTTGCACCTATTGCTTTGCAAAGGATTGTTGATCGTATTTCAGACTGTTATATAGTTTTAAACGATAATAATGTAATTACTGATTTTAACCAGACTTTTTTAACGACTTTTAAATTAAAAGAAAATGATGTTAGAAATGTTAATATATTTGATTTACTTAATACTACTAAAAATGACATTGTAGATAGAAATGTACTTAATGATGTACTTGAAACTGTTAAAAATTCATCAAAGACAATATCTTTTGATAAACATTTTGAATCCTTTGGAAAGTATTTTCATATAGAGATTAACACTATAATTTCTAAAGGAAATTTCCTTGGCACTTTAATTCTATTAAAAGATGTTACTCAGCATATGGAAGATATGGAAACAATTAGAGATAATCAAGACATGTTAATGGAAAAAGAACGTCTAGCGTCTCTTGGACAATTAATTGGTGGTATCGCTCACAACTTAAAAACTCCTATTATGTCTATATCTGGTGCTGCTGAGGGTTTATCTGATTTAACGAAAGAATATAGAGCATCTGTTGGGGATCCAGAAGTAACTACTGAGGATCATTATGATATTGCAAAAGATATGGATTCCTGGATTGAAAAAATTAGGTCATATACTGAATATATGTCAGATGTAATCACTGCTGTTAAAGGACAAGCTGTTACTATGTCTGATGAACAAGCTGTTTCATTTACTTTAGATGAATTAGTAAAACGTGTTAATATTTTAATGAAACACGAATTAAAAAATGCTTTAGTTACATTAAATGTTAAAATGGATACAACCCCAGCTACTACTTTACAAGGAAACATTAATAGTTTGGTACAAGTTATTAATAATATGATTTCAAACGGTATACAAGCATATAATGGAGAACCTAATAACGAAATAAATCTTATTCTAGAACGTAATGGAAATGATATTGTTATTTCTATTCAAGATTTCGCTAGTGGGCTTCCTGATGAAGTTCAAGCAAAATTGTTTAAGGAAATGATTACAACTAAAGGAAAGAACGGCTCTGGACTTGGATTATTTATGTCTTATTCCACAATACGTGCTCACTTTAATGGAAATGTTACTTTTGAAACAGCAAAAGGAAAAGGTACAACTTTCCATATAAGCTTTCCAATATAAAATTACTACTGTAAATAAAGAAGGTAATATATATTTTTTCTTGCGTCCCCATTTTAGAAAATGTAATTCACTTTGTTCATACATTTTCTAAAAAGGTCTCCCAACGTCTATTAAAAAAATATATATTATCTTCTTTACTTATATAACTATATTCTCTCACTTATTTGTAAATCTTTCCCATTATATTCTTCTTGTTTCTACATTTTTTAACATTTTCCAAAAAAATACTGTACTTTTTGATAAATTATGATATAATATGCATGATTGAGGTGATAGTATGAGGAAGAACATGCAATCTGTATCTCAAACAGGATATAAGATTATTGCCGTTGATGATGATGAAGGAATTGTAGACTCTTTATCTGTTTTCTTAAAACGTTCTGGTTATGAATTAACTGGTGTTACAAATCCTTTAGAAGCTATTGAACGTGTTAGAAATGAACATTTTGATTTAATGTTACTTGATTTTATTATGGATCCTATCCATGGTGATCAAGTAGTAGAAGAAATTAGAAAATTCAATAAAGAATTATATATATTACTATTAACTGGGCATAAAGACTTAGCACCTCCTCTTGAAACAATTAAAAGACTTGATATTCAAGGATATTGTGAAAAAAGCGATAAATTTGATCAGTTATTATTACTTATAGAATCTGGTATAAAAGCTATCAATCAAATGAATATAATTAAACGCATAAATGATGAATTAAAAGAAGCAAGCCAAAAGTTAGAGCAAGCTTATATGGAAAGTATTGAAACCTTAAGATATACTGTTGAAGCTAAAGATCCTTATACACGTGGACATTCTGATAGAGTTTCTGAATATTCTGTGCTTATTGGAAAATATTTAGGTCTTTCTGAGGAAGATTTGCATACACTTAAGGTAGGTGGACTTTTCCATGATGTTGGAAAAATAGGTATTCCAGATGCTATTTTATTAAAACCTGGAAAGTTGACTAATGATGAATATTCTGAAATAAAAAATCACCCTGCAATTGGAGTTCATATCTTATCTAATGCTAAAATTTTTGTTGAAATTATTCCTATTGTAAAACATCACCATGAAAGATATGATGGATTTGGCTATCCTTCTAATTTAAAAGGAGAAGATATACCATATTTCGCAAGAATTGCAGCTGTAGCAGATACCTTTGATGCAATGACCTCTAGGAGAACTTATAGAGATTCTTTAGGTTTAGATATAGTTAAAGATGAAATAAACAAAAATAAAGGAATACAATTTGACCCACAAATTGCTGATATATTTTTAAACATTTTAGAAAATCATTATGATGAAATTCAAACTATCCAAGATAAATATAAAGGCTAATTAGAATTAAATTATATTTTGGTATTAAAGCTGAATTTACAGCTTAATATATATTTACAAAAGTATAAAGGAGGATTGTTACTATGGAAGAAAATCAAAACAATGAACAACCAGAAGTTGTTACAAGTGCACCTGTAGAAGACAAAAAAGGATTTAATATCGCATCTTTGGTATTAGGTATAGCAGCTATTCTTGGTACATGTTACTGGTATATAAACTTCCCATGTGCTATTTTAGCAATTGCTTTCAGAATAGTTGGTAGAAAATCTGAAGGTAGAGGAATGGGTATAGCTGGTATGGTACTTGGTATTATATCTATGGTGCTTTATGTTTTATTGATTATTCTTGCAGTATTAGGAATTGCAGCTCTTGCTGGTTATGGTGCATTAAATGAATTAAGCACTTATGGTTATTAATAAAAATGAAACATACATAAAAAGCAGTATTTCACTACTGCTTTTTTCTTATCTAAATATATTCCATATAACGATTAGTGACATTATCAATGTAATTAATATATACACTCTATTCCTTCTATTTTCTTCTTTTTTTATTCTTATCCTTATTAAATTGTAAAATAAATAAATTGCTAATACATATGCTATTCCAATGATTATTTTATCCATTCTTATTCTCCTAATATTATTTCTACAAATGACTTCTTTTTTAATACCATAGATATTACATCATCTATAAAAAGTATCATAAATATTGGAAATAACACTAATGTAACATATGCATTTCTTTCTAGTGCAAGAGGTATATTAAAGTTTACTATTGCTCTTAGCGCTCTTGTTACACCACACATTGGGCAATTCACTCCAAAATTTTCATTTATAAAGCATGTCCACTGAATTATATTTGTATATTTAAGTATTAGCATAGATATAAATGCTAAAATATAAAATATTATTCTTACATATCTTAATGTTTTCATAGTCTTTCCCTTTTATTTTTTAAATTTCTAAGTATTGGTCATAAGTACACTCTTTATCTATAATTTTATCTTTCTTTAAATCTATTATCCTATTTGCAACTGTCTGACATAGCTCATGGTCATGTGATGTAAATATCATGTTTCCTTTAAATTTCTTCATACCTTCATTTACAGCTGTTATACTTTCCATATCTAAATGATTAGTTGGTTCATCAAATATTAAGAAATTTGCTCCAGAAAGCATCATCTTTGATAATACACATCTTACCTTTTCTCCTCCTGATAATACACTTACGTTTTTTAAAGCTTCTTCTCCAGAAAATAGCATTCTTCCTAAAAATCCTCTTACATAAGTTTCGTCAGGATCTTTCGAATATCCTCTTAGCCAATCTACAAGCTTCATATCTTCTTTAAACATATAGTTATTATCTTTAGGAAAATAATCTTTTGTCATTGTTGTTCCAAAAATAATTTCCCCTGAATCTGGCTCTACCTCTCCTGCTATTATTTGGAATAATACAGTTTTTGCCATTTCATTTTCTGCTAGAAGTAAAATCTTGTCATCTTTTTTCACTGTAAAAGAAATATTATCTAATATTTTTTCTCCGTCTATTGTTTTAGTTATATTTTTTATTGTTAATATATCTTTTCCTGGCTCTCTATCTGGCTTAAAATCTATATATGGATATTTTCTATTAGATGGTTTTATTTCTTCTAATTCGATTTTTTCCAGTGATTTTTTTCTTGATGTTGCTTGCTTTGATTTTGAAGCATTTGCACTAAATCTAGCAATGAATTCTTGTAACTCTTTTATTTTTTCTTCTTTCTTTTTATTTTGTTCTTTTGCCTGTTTTAATGCAAGCTGGCTTGATTCATACCAGAAATCATAGTTTCCTGGATATACTTTTATCTTACCGAAATCAACATCTGCAATGTGTGTACATACTTTGTTTAAAAAATATCTATCATGTGATACAACTATAACTGTGTTTTCAAATTCTATTAAAAATTCTTGTAACCAATTTATAGTTTTTAAATCTAGATCATTTGTAGGTTCGTCTAATAAAAGCACATCTGGATTTCCAAATAATGCTTGTGCAAGTAATACCTTTACTTTGTCTTTTGCTTCTATTTCTTTCATTAATTTATAATGTACATCACTTTCTATTCCAAGATTATTAAGAAGAGTTGATGCATCTGCTTCTGCATTCCAACCATCTAATTCAGCAAATCTTTCTTCTAACTTTGCTGCTTTCATTCCATCTTCTTCTGAAAAGTCTGGTTTCGCATATATTGATTCTTTTTCTTTCATGATTTTATATAATTCTTGGTTTCCCATTATGACTGTATCTATTACACTATATTCTTCATAGGCAAAGTGATCTTGTTTTAAAACAGATAATCTTTCTCCCTTTTCCATTGACACTTCACCTTTGCTTGGCTCTATTTCTCCTGATAAAACTTTTAAAAAAGTTGATTTTCCTGCTCCATTTGCTCCTATTATTCCATAGCAATTACCTTTTCCAAACCTTATATTTACATCTTCAAATAAAACCCTTTTTCCAAATCTAACTGTTACTCCTGTTGCAACTAACATTTTCTTCATTCCTTTCCTAGGCACAAACCAAGTTTGAAAAAGAATTAGTATAGTGCTAGGCATTTTAGGTTAGAAATACCGGAGGCGTACTAAGGTACGTTGAGGATTTTCTAACCTAAAATAACGACGCAATATGCTGATTATTTTTCAAACTTACCCTCCTATAAGTTAAACAATGCATATATTATACAACATTTTGCACTCCTTTTCAATAGTTATTGACTAAATGAAAAAATGGTTGTAAAATAAATGTATATGTGAAATTAAAAGGGTAGGTGAATAAAGTTATGATTAAAATTTATAACACAGATTTGCAAACAGGCAAAACAGAGGAAATAACTGAATTTAAAAAAGGTTCTTGGATAAATCTTGTGAACCCGTCCACTGAAGAAATAAAAAAAGTCTGTGATAGTATAAATATTCAAGAAGACTTTATTCGTTATTCTTTAGACTTAGAGGAAAAGGCAAGAATTGACCAAGAAGAGGAGGACAACACAACTCTTTTTGTTGTAGATGTTCCTGTTATTGAAAAAAGTGATGATTCAGTTCTTTATACAACAATTCCTTTAGGTATGATAGTTGTTAGAGATGATTTTTTTATAACTGTTTCTTTAAGGAAAAATAAAGTTATTGAAGATATGGGAAAAAATAAATTAAGAGGATTTGCAACCTATAAAAAGAGTAGATTGATTTTCCAAATTTTGTATGCTAATTCTTCATTATTTTTAACTTACTTAAAACAAATTAGCAAAGAAACTGAAATTACTGAAGCAAAGTTAAAAGATTCTATGAAAAACAAAGAGCTGTTAAAAATGCTTAGTTTAGAAAAGAGTTTAGTATACTTTTCTACTTCTTTAAAGTCTAATGAAGTAGTTATGGAAAAAACTATGAAGGGTAAAATTATTAAATTATATGAGGACGATGAGGATTTGCTAGAAGATGCCATCATTGAAAATAAGCAAGCAATAGAAATGGGTAAGATTTATAGTGATATTTTAAGTGGTACAATGGACGCTTATGCTTCACTTATTTCAAATAACTTAAATGTTGTCATGAAATTCTTGGCTTCCATTACTCTTGTAATTGCTGTTCCAACTATGATTTCTAGTTTCTGGGGTATGAACGTAGTACTTCCTTTTGAAACAAGTAGTATAGGTTTTCCAATTATCATTACAGTTTGTGTAGTTCTTACTTTAATTGTAGCTTGGTGGCTAAAAAAGAAAGATATGTTTTAAGAAATATTTAGAGGATACTAAAAATGGTATCCTCAATTTATTTAATGATTTTAATATATTTAATTTTCTAATAACTAATTTACATTTTAGAATTCTATAAAAAAAGATAGCACATTTCCTGTACTACCTAAAAAACAGTTATAAAATGCAACCCCTTTCAAAAATCTTACTAACAATTGCATTTATCTATTTTTACTTTATAGCTTTAGTCTGCTAAAGGACAATGGTTTGTTTCTGTATTTTTCTTGCATAATCATTAATTATACAACCTAAGTTTTACAGAATCTACGGGGCGCACCGCATTGGTATTGCTGTTCGTGTTGCCGTTCGAGTTATACAAGTTATTGGCGTTCACGTTACCGCCGTTCACATAGAACACGTTGAAATTCGCATTGCTACTGTTTAAGTTGACACAGCGCGAAGCACTGCTTTCCTCACACCCTTGCTCAAATTACTTTATTGGTTCTCCAAGTACTTTCTCAATATTTGCAAGTTCAGATTTTAGTTTATTATAAAGACTTGCATTTATTTTGCTTCTATCTCCACTTTCATATTCTGTTATTGCAGATCTTATATCTATCAATTCATATCTGTTTCTTGCATTTACTTTTCTATCATAACAATATACAGGTGTATAATCTACACTATCTATTGATATTTTTCCAGTATCTCCTTTTTTAGTTATCTTCATGTCTAATATCGCTGTACTATTTGTATGTTCTTTAACTTGTCCTGATATAAAATTTCCGAAGTGCATATACTACAAACACTTCTTTTTCTGTCCCATCTTCAAGAGTTATTGTTCTTTTTTCCATTGGTTCTACTACATGTGCATGATTTCCAATAATTATATCTACTCCATTTTTAAATAAAAACTCTGCCTGTTTCTCTTGTTCTTTACTTTGCTTTTGAGAATATTCGATTCCCCAATGCATACTTACACATATTATATCTGGTTTTTCTTTTTTAGCTAAATTTATCTGTTTTAGCATTAAATCTTCATCTATTAGATTTACTAAATAACTTTTTCCTGAAGGAACTGGTATTCCGTTTGTCCCATATGTAAACGAAAGAAATGCAATTTTGATTCCATTTACTTCTTTTATTAATATTTTGTCTTGTTCTTCTTTACTTCTATATGTTCCAGTATGACTTAATCCTATTTTATCCAATTCATCTAAAGTTGCAATAACTCCACTTTCATTTGTATCCATGCTATGATTATTTGCTGTTGAAACTACATCTATTCCTATATTCTTTATTGCAACTCCCAATTCTGCTGGTGAATTAAAACGAGGATAACCATCATATCCCCTTGCCTCTCCTGCAAATGTTGTTTCTAAATTTCCGAATAGCAATATCTGCTTTTGTTATATATTCTGCTACATTTGCAAACACTGGAGAAAAGTCATAAGTTCTTGTTTTAGCATCATATGCTGCTTTAAAGTTAGTCTTATGACACATTATATCACCTATTGCAACAAAGTTTATTGTTGTATCTTTGGGAACTATTTCGTTTTTTTCTTCAATTCGTACTATATTGTTTTCGCCAATTTCAGTTTGATTATGATATTTACTAGCTACCTTTATTCCCAATGCTATACAAAGAATTATAAATATCAAAGCAATTGCTACAAATACTACTCTTTTTTTAAACCTTTTTCTATCTACTACTATTTTGCTCATAACTAATATTTACCTTTCCTTTTCTCTATTTTCAATATTTATTCTTTCTCTTTGTCGATTTATATTATATCAAAATATATTATAAAAAGTCCATAATATATTGAATTTTTAAAATTTTTCTTATATAATATCTGATAAATATATAGATTTATAAAGGAGATGTTAAAACATGGAGTTGAAAAATGTTTTAGTAAAAGATTTATTTAGAAATTTTGCTGATTATGAAGGTAAAGAAATCCAAGTTTCTGGATGGGTTAAAACTATACGTGATTCTAAAAATTTTGGATTTATTGAAATAAATGATGGAAGCTTTTTCAAGAATGTTCAAGTTGTATTCGAAGCTGATTTAGCTAATTTTGAAGAAGTAAGAAAACTTTCTATTAGTTCTTCAATAATAGTTATTGGAACTGTTGTCAAAACTGAAAATGCTAAACAACCTTTTGAAATTAAAGCAAAAGAAATAAATATTGTAAATCAAGCTGATTTAGACTATCCGCTTCAAAAGAAGAAACATTCTTTTGAATATCTAAGAACTGTTAGTCACTTACGTCCTAGGACAAACACATTTAATGCTGTTTTTAGAGTTCGTAGTGTACTTTCTTATGCAATCCACAAATTTTTCCAAGAAAGAGGATTTGTATATGTTCACACTCCTATAATCACAGGTAGCGACTGTGAAGGTGCAGGAGAAATGTTTAGAGTAACAGCTATGGATATGGATAATCCTATAAAAAATGAAGATGGAAAAGTTGATTTTTCTCAAGATTTCTTTGGTAAATCTTCACACCTTACTGTTAGTGGACAATTAGATGTCGAAACTTTTGCTCATGCTTTTAGAAATGTTTATACTTTTGGGCCTACTTTTAGAGCTGAAAATTCTAATACTGTAAAACATGCAGCCGAATTTTGGATGATAGAGCCTGAAATATGTTTTGCTGATTTAAAGGATGACATGGATTTAGCTGAAGATATGATTAAATATATTATTAACTATGTACGTGAAAATGCTCCTGAAGAAATGGAATTCTTTAATAAATTTATTGATACTACTTTATTCGAAAAATTGGATAATGTTGTAAGTTCTGATTTTGCTAGAATTTCTTATACTGATGCTGTAAAAGAACTTGAAAAAGTAAATGATAAATTTGAATATCCTGTTTCTTGGGGTATAGATCTTCAAACAGAGCATGAAAGATATTTAAGTGAAAAGCTTTTTGGTAAACCTGTTTTTGTTACAGATTACCCAAAGGATATAAAAGCTTTTTATATGAAGTTAAACCCTGATAATAAAACTGTTGCAGCATGTGATTTATTAGTTCCAGGAATTGGAGAAATAATTGGTGGAAGCCAAAGAGAAGAAGATTTTGAAAAATTATCAAATCGTATAAATGAACTTGGTTTAGACATGCAAGATTATTGGTGGTATTTAGATTTAAGAAAATACGGGGGATGCGAACATAGCGGATTTGGGCTTGGATTTGAGAGAATGATGATGTATTTAACTGGTATGCAAAATATTCGTGACGTACTTCCTTTCCCAAGAACACCAAATAATTGCGAATTTTAAGTTAATTTTATAAAAAGAAGAAGTCCTATGCAAACAAATGCAAAGGAACTTCTTCTTTTTTGGGCAGCGTCAGGATATCACGATCAAAATAAAGATAATGACTATCAGTGATATGAGCGCCTTAGCCGCCCGTTCGGACATACCTAAACTCATAAGCAGCTCCACCGCACTTTCGTATACAAATACGAATATCGGCTTAATAACCGCCCAACCGAGCCGGTAAATTGCATAGCAGATAATGCCTATGATAAGCACTGCTATCCACATTTTCTGTCCTCCCTTCAATAGATTATATATATATTATATCACTTTTTCGTTGTTATGTAAATCTTTTTTTTGATATGATAATCCTTTTGGCTATAATATATTTATAATCTTATACATCCTTCATTGATAATTTAACCTTTTGTCTTTCTTTATCAATTCCAATTACCTTGACCTTTACAATATCTCCTACGGAAACAACGTCTGACGGATTTTTAACAAAGCTATTCCTTAATTCTGAAATATGTACAAGTCCATCATGTTTTACTCCAATATCTACAAATGCTCCAAAGTCTGTAACATTACGTACTGTTCCGCTTAATACTAATCCTTCACTTAAATCTTCAAACTTCAATACATCTGCTCTTAAAATTTGTTTTGGCATTTCATCTCTAGGATCTCTTCCTGGTTTTGATAGCTCATCTATAATATCTTTTAGTGTCATTTCTCCGACGTTTAATTCTTGTGAAACTTCTGGAACTTTAATTTCTGATAATTTTAGTTTTATTTCTTTTAATTTATTTTTATCTATTAAATCTTCTTTCTTATAGCCTACCTTTTGCAATACCGCTTCTGCTATCTCATAACTTTCAGGGTGTACAGCAGTTATCTCTAACGGATTTTTTCCATCTGGAACTCTAATAAATCCTGCGCATTGTTCAAACGCTACTTTTCCAAGCTTTGCAACTTTTAGAAGCTCTTTTCTTTCTTTTATCTTTCCGTTTTCGTCCCTATATTTTACAATATTGTTTGCTATTGTTTTATTTATCCCTGCAACATATGAAAGAAGTGAAGGTGTTGCTGTATTAACGTCTACCCCAACTTCATTAACAGCATCTTCTACCACACCTGTTAGACTTTCTGTTAATTTAGTTTGATTTACATCATGTTGGTATTGCCCTACTCCTATTGCTTTTGGATCTATCTTTACAAGCTCTGCTAATGGGTCTTGTAATCTTCTGGCAATTGAAATTGCTCCTCTAAGTGATACATTTATATCAGGATATTCTTCTGTTGCAAGTTTTGATGCTGAATATACAGAAGCTCCTGCCTCACTTACTATTGCATAATGTACTTCTTCTTTTATTTCTTTTATCATATTTGATACAAAACTTTCTGATTCACGAGAAGCTGTACCATTTCCTATTGCTATAACATTTATTTTATATTTTGTTATTAATGCTTTTAATTCTTTTTTTGCCCCTTCTACATCATTTTGAGGTTCTGTTGGATATACTGTTGTAGTTGCAAGTAATTTTCCTGTTTCATCAATTACTGCTATCTTACACCCTGTTCTATATGCTGGGTCAAATCCCATAACTGTATATCCTTTTAGTGGTGCTGCGAGTAAAAGTGGTTTTGCATTTTTTCCAAATACTTTTATTGCTTGATCTTCTGCCTTTTCTGTTAAATCTGAACGTATTTCTCTGTCAATAGAACTTTCTATTAATCTCTTCCAGCTATCTTCTATTGTTTCTTCAAGTATTTCTGTAAATTGTGTTTTTCCTTTTATAATATCATTTTTGATATATCCTAGTATAAGTTCTTCTTTTTTGTCTATTTTAACTTTTAAATATTCCTCTTTTTCTCCACGATTTATCGCAAGTATCCTATGGCTTGGTATTTTATTTATCTTTTCTTGGAAATCATAATACATGTCATATGCTGTTTTTTCTTCTGGCTTTGTTCCTTTACTTTCAATAAATCCTTCATAATAGCATTTTCTTTTTATGTATTTTCTATATTTTGGATTATCTGAAATCCTTTCTGCTATAATATCTTTTGCTCCTTGTATTGCCTCTTCTACATTTTCTACTATTTGCTCTTTTGGTGTATTTTCATCTATTTTATCTTTATTTGTTACATATTCTTTTGCAATTTCTTCTAGTGGTTTTGTTTCTTTTTGTTCTTCAATAATATCTGCAAATGGCTCTAATCCTTTTGCTTTTGCAATAGTTGCTCTTGTTTTTTTCTTTTGTTTATATGGTCTATATATATCTTCTACTTCTGCAAGGATTTTTGCTTCTTCTAAGCTCTTTACTATCTCGTCTGTTAGTTTTCCCTGATTTTCTATTGAGGTTTTTACTTCTTCTTTTCTTGCTTCTAAGTTACGATTATATGTAAGTTTTTCTCCTAAATCTCTTAATTGCTCATCTGATAAGCCCCCTGTTACCTCTTTTCTGTAACGTGCAATAAACGGAATTGTATTTCCTTCATCAATTAATTCAATGGTTTTTGTTACCTGTAATAATTTTATGTTTAATTCTTCTGCTATTCGTTTTGCAATTTTTTCTCCTATTTCCATACCTGTTTCCTTTCTTTACTTTTTCTCTTTGCTTGACTATTATAACAATTAGGGAAATATATTTCAAGGGAACTAGCCCAAAATTTACTCTTCTTATTGCTAAATTCTGTCACCTATGGTATAATTATGTATATTAATTAGGAGGATTTATTATGAATAATGAAGAATTCGAACTTTTAAGATCTAATTTTTTAGGAAGTGAAAATTATTTAATTTCATATCTAAAGAACCATAGTGGAAATACAGATAAAATCAAAGAAATTTTGCAAACTCTTAGAAGTACACCTATATCGCAGTTAAAATCCTTAGTAGAAGAGAAATTTAATAGTATAGAAAATGGAGAAGTTGATGAGGAAAATTTAGAAAGAGTTGAGTGTGAACTTACTCTTTTACTTATGTGTGTTCCACCAGATTTGAAAGTGTCTAAAGATTATTGGGATAAGAAAATAAGTAATATTAAACAAAATAATGTTGAACCAAATGGAAAAATATTAATTGAGATAGCTGCTCAGCATCCATTAATTGATGGAAAACCTGGTGAAGAATTTGCTGCAAGGTTAGATAGAGGTATTGAGTTATACCATGAAGAACTTAGCAAGGGAAACGAAGTTTTAATATATATTCCTGGAAGTACACACAGTATTTATGACAAAACAGCTGAAGCTTGGCAAACTGATGCCAATTCTTTAAGTACTGCTGGAAAAAATTATTTACTAAGTCATGGAATTCCTGAAAATATAATAAATTCAGACCAAGCAAATGAGAAATATGAAAAAAGAGGTGTATACAATTCAGGAGATGAGTGTTTTGTTGCAACTTCTATTGCTATGGCTGAAAATTGTAGCAGAATTATGAGTGTTGTTTCTCCTGTTCAAATATATAGAAAAGCATTGTTTTATATTGAAAATGGATATATTCCTGAAATGTATTCTGTACCTTTAAGTAAGACTTTTCATAATTATGTAGGTGAATTATTTTGGAGTTTATATGTAACTCTTATGGAAGACCATACTTGGCAAGAAGGTTTTCTAGCTGAAAAAACTAGAGAAGAAAGAAATGTTAATTATAAAAGTGAAGTTTCTAAAGAAACTGAAAGTGTTCAAAGACGAATATATGATATCTTAAATAATGGATTAAACCTTCCAGAGCCTATTTATGCTAAAAAGGCTGAATGGTTAGATAAATATTCAAAGGCAAAAGATAATATGCAAGCTAATTCTAGTGAGCCAAATATTTTAATAGAAACTGATTTTAGTGAAGAAAATTTTGATAAAGAATTAGATATTCTTTGTCAATCTCTAAGTAGAGCTCAAGGAAAGAATTACATTATTTCTTTAAATGATTTTGGAGTTTCAAAAACTTCTGATATACAAGCAAGATTAGAAACTCTTGACTTAAATAGTTCATTTGAATTTTTACCAAAATCAAGTGGCAATATATATGATACATATTCTTCTGAACATTGTTCTGATTTATATATGGTATGTTCTTCTGCTAAAACTATAAGAAAAGCTATTGATGGTATAGAAAATGGAATTGTTCCACAAGTATTTGCTGTACCAAGTGAGCATGATGATTTCGTTGCTGAAATTTTTCAAATGTATGAATACGTTCTTGAAGTGCAAAAAACTAAATCAACAGGTGAAAAACCTGATTTAAACTCTGTTTTTGCTAGTACAGATTGGAAGCAAATTTTAGAGAATGATATTGAAAGATAAATATGTAAAATTGTTAAAAACAACTTTCTAAAATAAAGAAGTTGTTTTTAATTTGACTTTTTTAGGAAATAATTTTAAAAATGCAACTCAAAGTTGGTAGAATTTATATGAATAAAATTCTAAAATTAACTATAAAGGAGGAAGTAGTCTAATGAAATTTGGAGATAATTTACGAAATTTAAGAAAATTTAAAAATATTTCACAGGAGAAATTAGCAGAAAAGGTAGGTGTTTCAAGACAGAGTATCTCAAAATGGGAGTGTGGTGAAAGCTATCCAGAAATGGATAACATATTAAAATTATGTGATATTTTTCATTGTAAATTAAATGATTTAGTGCATGAGAGTATAACCGATTTTAATTCATTAGATGAAAATGTTAAAATGAGCGTAGTTAAATTTAAGAAGGAAAAGCAGATTAAAGTAAAAGTTTTAAGCAAAATAATTTACATTATTGCAAGAATTGCTAAAATTCTTTGTATTGCAGGTATAATTTGCGTTATATCAACAATGCTTGGGACACCTTTTATCTCTAGTAATATAAAGGTAGAGGGCAATGAAGTTCAAGTATATGGAGAAAAAATCGAATATAAATCTCAAGATAATACTTTAGTATTTATGTACAAAGGTCAAGAAAAAATTATAGAAAACCCAAATGAACAACTTATAGTAAAAAATGTATTAGATAATATGGAAAATGGATCTTTAATAGTGTTTATTGGACTTATTGAAACTGCTTTTGTATTTTTAGTTGCAACTTTAGTTTTATTTATAATGATATTAATACATTTAGAAAATTTATTTGTAAATATATATAATGGTGATACACCTTTTACTTTAGAAAATGTTAGACATATTAAAAGAATGGCTATATTTATGATTGTTGCAACTTTACTACCTAATATTGGTGGTGTTATAGCTGAATTAGTATTTAAACAAGATTTAGGTATTGGTTTCGAATTATTTGATCTTATTTATATTTTGTTCTTGTTTAGTATGTCATACATTTTTGAATATGGTTATGAAATACAGTTAGATTCTAAAGGAAAGATATATGGTGATGAAAATGAATAAAAATGGATTTATAAGTGAACTACAAGAAAAAATAGGTTACAGTGAAGAAAAATGTATTGTTATAGTTAATATTTTAGAAAATCATTTTATTATTGGTAAAAATAATAAAGAAAAAATTATTAATGATTTAGTTTCTAATTCTTTTTCTGAAGATGAAGCGGAAAATATTTATGATATTTCAATGAAAATTATAATATTAGAATTAAAAAACAAATTTAAGCATCCTTTTAGAAATATGCATTAATTGAAAAAGCTCCTTTTTAATAAGGAGTTTTTTAATATGACATGCAGATGTCATATTTATGTGGTATAATATTTATACTAACAAGATTTGCTTGAATGGAGGTTATCATGCAAATAAATAATAGATTATTTGAAATATTATATATATTAATGGAAAAGAAAAAAGTTACAGCAAAAGAATTAGCAGAAAGGTTTGAAGTGTCTACAAGAACCATATATAGAGATATTGAAATATTAAGCAGTGCAAATATCCCAATTTATATGTCTCAAGGAAAATCTGGTGGAATTGGAATTTTAGATGAATATATTCTAAATAAAACTATTCTTTCTGCGGAAGATCAAAATCAAATTCTATTTGCTCTGCAAGGAATGAAAAAAATTGGTGGACAAGAGGACAAAAACGTTTTAGAAAAGTTAAGTTTATTGTTCAATAAAGAAGTAAATGATTGGATAAAAGTCGATTTTTCTAACTGGGGAAAAGAAAATTCTCAAGATGCTAAGTTTGATATTATTAAGTCTGCAATATTAAATAATAATCTAATCGAATTTGTTTATTATAATTCTAATGGACAAGAAACAAAAAGAACTGTAGAACCATTACAAATTTACTTCAAAGATAAATCTTGGTATTTAATAAGTTATTGTAGATTAAAAGAAGATTATAGAATATTTAAGATTACTAGGATAAAACAAATTAAAATATTAGATGAACATTTTGAAAGAGACTTACCTAAAGAGTCAAAAGAAGAAAAATCAGATTTTAAAAGTGTATTACTTGAATTAGAAATAAGCAAAGATATGACTTATAGAGTATATGATGAATTTGAATATAATGAAATAACTAAAAAAGAAAATGGTAATTTTGTTGTTAAAGTAGAATTTCCAGAAAACGAATGGGTTTATGGCTACATTTTGTCTTTTGGAGAGTATATAAAAGTTTTATCTCCTAATAGGGTAAAAAAGATTATAAGAGCAAAATTACAAAATACTTTAAAAAATTATTTATAACTTTTTAATATAATATGACATATAGTTGTCATATTAAGTAATATATACTTACCCATAGGAGGTAAATATTATGAAATATGAAATTGTAGAATTAGAAGAAAAAGTTGTTATAGGGATTAAGGTAAAAACAACTAATCAAGACGGAAAGGCTATACAAGATATTGGTTTAACTTGGCAAAGGTTGTTTGCAAATGGTATTTATGATAAAATACCAAGTAGATTGAATAATAAAACAATAGGGTTATATACAGAATATGAAGGAGATTTCACAAAACCTTATATATTTATTGCAGGAGCTGAAGTTGATAAAAAGCTAGAAAATACCGAAGAAACTGTTTGTAAGATCATTCCAAAGGGAAAATATGCTAAATTTATCATAAAAGGGGATGTTCAAAATTCAGTAGGACAAGCTTGGCAAGAGATTTGGAGTATGGATTTAAAAAGGAAATATACTTGTGATTTTGAGGAGTATCAAAACAATTCTGAAGATATGGAAAATCAGGAAATTCACATTTATATTGCAATTGAAGATTAAATTAAATATAGTTTTAAAAAGAAGGGAATGATAATAAATGGCTTTTGATTACAAAAAAGAATACAAGGAATTTTATATGCCTAAAAACAAACCTAGTATAGTTACAATCCCTCAAATGAATTATATAGCTGTAAGAGGAAAAGGAGATCCTAATATCGAAAATGGCGAGTATAAAGCCTCAATAGGGCTTTTGTATACCATTGCTTTTACTATAAAAATGAGCTATAAAGGTAATTATAAAATTGACGGCTATTTTGAATATGTAGTTCCGCCTCTTGAAGGTTTTTGGTGGCAAGACGGAAATTATCATGGTATAGATTATAATAGTAAAGATAAATTTAATTTTATCTCTGTAATCAGACTACCAGATTTTGTAACAAAAAAAGATTTTGATTGGGCAATCCAAGAAGCTACAAAAAAGAAGAATCAAGATTTTTCTAAAGTCGAATTCTTAGGATATGATGAAGGTACTTGTGTTCAGTGTATGCATATAGGTTCTTATGATAATGAACCTGCTACTATAAATTTAATGCATGAATATATTAATGAAAATGGCTATGAATTGGATATAACCGACACTAGATTTCATCACGAAATTTATCTAAGTGATCCAAGAAAATGTGAAGTAAATAAATTAAAAACAGTTATAAGGCATCCTATAAAAAAGGAGAGAGGTTAGTGTGAAAAAACAAGTTTTTCACACTAACGTAAATTCCATCGCCCTCAAAATTCTCCGAATTTTTAGATGGCTAATTTTAACCTCTTGCATTCTCGCAAATTTCATAAAGAGGTTATTAAATAAAATATTTGCTAGAGCAAATTTGCTTGAATGGAGGTTAAAATGAACGAATATATAAATTTAACATTAGAAAATATTGAAACTGAACATGTATGTTGTGCAATAGGTGATCCAAAGCATAAAGAGGGTGTTAATAATAAAAAGGAATGGATTAAAAGCAAATTAAATGACGGGCATGTATTTAGGAAATTAAATGCTAGAGGAAAAATATTTATTGAATATGAACCAATTGAAACAGCATGGGTTCCTATAATTGGTAAAAATTATGAATATATTTATTGCTTATGGGTAGCTGGTAGTTTTAAAGGAAAAGGCATTGCTAGAGAATTGTTAGAGTATGCAATAAATGATTCAAAAGAAAAAAATATGAGTGGAATTTGTACTTTAACTTCGAAAAAGAAAAAACCATTTTTAGGCGAAAAGAAATTTTTTGAACATTTCGGATTTAAAGTTGTAGATGAAATTGGAGATTATGAATTATTGGCATTACAGTTCGATAAAAGTGATACTCCTAAATTCAGTGAAACAACTAGAAGTATGGAAATTGATAGTAAGGATTTCACAATTTATTATAGTCCAGAATGTCCTTATGTTGAACATGAAGTAAATGAGTTAACAGAATATTCAAAGGAAAATAATATTAAAATTAATTTCATTAAAATAGATTCATTAGAAAAAGCAAAAAATGCCCCTTGCGTATTTAATAACTGGGCTAATTTCAAAGACGGCAAGTTTGTTTCAAATACTTTATTAAATAAAAATAGTTTTGAAAAGTTAGTAAATAGCTAGAGAAAATGTAGATGTGTTACTACTAACTAAAATTTCAGTAGCTATGCCTAAAGTATACCTTTATGGGTAGTTATAGAATATATCTATTTTTCAAGGTTTTGGAAGGATTTTAGTATATTAATGGATTATATGTTTTTTCTGTTATATACACTCTAATTTTTGTATATATTTCATTTTTTAACTTAATTGTTTCATCTATTGTTGTATCTTTTGTATCTTTTTTTCAAACCTTGTCAATTCTGTGCTATAATCTTTTAATACTTTAATGCCTCTCTAGCACTATTAATTATCTGTGTAGTTATTCTAACAGCTAAAGGATAAGAACTACCTTCCTGTTTGCCTATATGGATTCCAAGAATTTTCCCTGTCGCTTTCTCAATAATAGGTCCACCACTCATTCCACCCGCAGTCGCCGCTGAATGAAGATAATTAACCTCATTAGCCTGGAGAACAGTACCATTAGAGCCATACATAGTATCATAATATGGCCATTCATCCGTTGGCTCGTTTTTAGGTGGAACACCTGGAAAACCTAAAAGTGTTACTGGTTGTGTTTCAAGTAGTTTATAGTCTTCATACCTGTTAACCCCGTACCAACCAACAACATTAGAATAATCCTTCTCTAAAACAACTATAGCCCAATCATACTCACGTCTGTGAGTAGTTTTCCATCTTTCATCGAAGAAAACTCTTGTCCAACCAGCCCCAGCTGCTAGGCAAGTATTCATATCATAACCTGGCCAACACATCCAATTTCTAAATGTGTAATCATTATTTGTATCATCCCAAATGCAGTGTGCAGCAGTTAGAGCTATTTTAGGTCCAATTAGTGCAGCTGTTCCATGAAATCTTGCTCCTTTTGAATCATAGCCTCTCACTTTCAAAGTTTTACAATATGGCTGTTCCTTTGGATTAGGAATTTTAATGAGATAATTAGTAGCTCTTCCACTCATTAAATCATTTATTGCATTAAAAATATTTGATGTATATGCTTTTTTTGGAGAATATCCTTCTATGCTTTCTACGGATTTAGTTTTTGAAGTTGTCATTTCAATATTAGCTTTCTTTGTTTCTCCTGTTATAGCATCGTATACCATTATATGGTCTGCTATGTCATCATCTTGTTCTTCAGCATGTTCTTCATCTGTCATTGTGAATACTTTTTCTTCTAACATGGATGCTTCAACCTTACAATTCAATGTAAATAAAACACTAATTAGACATATAATAAATAACGTCATTATTAGTTTTTTCATTACTTAATCTCTCCTTTCTTTTTTATATTATATGTTAGTTATGTCATGATAATGGCATATTTTACAAGGAACTTTTGTTGACAAAATTAGACAAAATTTGGCATATACGTCATTATATAGCTTCTCATTTTAGACATTTAATATACATTTTCCAAAAAGATACATAGATAACCTTTCTATCTCTCTGCAATTGTTTTCTAAATTTATTGTTGTTAAATATGCTACATGATATCCAAGACAATAATCGACACGACTTTCTGCCTTATTTTCATATCCTGATTCAAGTATCATACTACTAGTAGTAAATATGGGTGCTTTAAAATGTACACATCTATAATAATCAATACCAAAGGTTATTAACCATAACACTAATACTACACTTGCTACTAATAATATTCCTATTAATATCTTTTTTTTATTCATTTTCTCTCCTCCTATTAAATTCAATTTTATAAATTAACTCTATAACACTTCACTAAGTTTGTCAACTAAAACCAATTTTACTCTTATTGATTTTATTCTTTATCACAAATTCTTAAATATTTAATCTTTATCCCTATATGCTTTATGAAGCTTTACTATTTCTATCATTTCTTCTTTATCTATATTATCAAAAACCCAACCATTTAATTTTATATATCTATTCTCTAAAAGTTTCATCAATTCATTATCAGGAATAATATCTGAAAATATATTAAATATAGGTACATCTATCTGCAATGTTTCTGCTATTTCTGACATAATATTATATCCTGATAAATCTTCGAAATCATATTGCAAGAATACAACATCTGGTTTCATTTGTAATATTCTTTCTAAAGCATCTTTTCCAGATTTTGCAGTTCCAATTATATCAACATATTTTAACACAGAAATTGCGTTAATTACTTTGTTAATAATTTCTTCGTTTTTATTTGCAATAAATATTTTCATTTTTTGTTCGCTTTTAGGTTTAATTCCTTCGTATCTATATATATTTTTACAGAATCTTATATCTTTAGTCTTGTCAATTTTCAAAATCCAATATATTTTTTTCTCTTTCCTCACAATAATTCCTATCCTTTATATAATATTTCTACATTTATGTTTGCTATTATAGTATATTTTTTATGTAAATGCAATTATTTTCACTTATTTGCCTATGTTATATTAGGATTAAAAGCTTGTGCTAAAACATATTTTAATTGGGTAATAGAGAGAAGAATACACTAGAGGTACTCTATTAAAACTGGCCAATAGAAGGATACAATAATAAGATAAAGACATTAAACAGACCTTCTGATTAAGAGTCAGCTGCTTCCCTGAATAAGTAAAAAATTGAAAATATTCAAAAAAATATTAGTAAAAAAATGAACATTTTCATTTTTATTGATATTTTTATATGATTATGCTATAATAAACTACATAGGAGGAAACATGAAAAGAAAATTTTTTGAAAAATTGTTATATTGGAAAGAAAATGAAATAAATACGCCTCTATTAGTTACAGGTGCAAGGCAAGTTGGAAAAACATATATAATAACCGAATTCTGTAAAGAAAATTTTGAAAACTATGTATATCTTAATTTCGAAAAAAATAGTGAATTATCAAGTATTTTTGAAAAAACAATGGAACCAAAAGAAATAATAAAATATATAGAAGCAATTATTGGAAAAAATATAGATATTGAAAAAGATATATTATTCTTTGATGAGGTTCAAGTATCAGAAAAGGCAATTACTTCACTAAAATATTTTTGTGAGGCAAAAGAAAAATATAAGATCATTTGTGCAGGAAGTTTATTAGGAGTAAAAATTAATAGATTTGAAACCTCTTTTCCTGTTGGCAAAGTTCGTATTCTAGAAATGTGTCCAATGGATTTCGAAGAGTTTCTATGGGCAATAGAAGAAGAAAAACTTGCAGAAATAATTAAAGAAAGTTTTATCAAAAGAGAACCTTTAATAGAAATATTGCACAATAAAGCTATTAAATATTATCAAGATTATTTATTAGTTGGTGGTATGCCTCAGGCTGTATTAAATTATATAAAAAATGATCGAAATGTAATGAAATTTGATAAGGAAATACACAATTCTATAATAATGTCTTATATAGCAGATATGAGAAAATATACAATAAGTGCAGCAGAAACGATTAAAATAAATGAAATTTATGAATCGATTCCTCGACAATTAGCAAAAGAAAATGCAAAATTTAAATATAACATTATAAAGCAAACTGCTAACAGGAGAGATTACGAACTTCCATTAGATTGGCTATTATCAGCAGGATTAGTTTATAAATCAATCAAAGTGGAAAAAACTCAAGCTCCACTTAAAGCATATATAGAACAATCAAGTTTTAAAATTTATTTAAGTGATGTTGGCTTACTTTCAACACTTAGCGACATTAATTATTCAGATATTTTGATAAGTGAAGATAATATCTTTAAAGGTGCTCTTACTGAAAATTATGTAGCTCAAATTTTAAAAACAAATGGAAAAGAGCTATATTATTTTAAACCAAATCAAAGTATGGAAATTGATTTTGTAATGAATATAAATAATAAAATTATTCCAATAGAAGTAAAAGCTGGCACTCATGTAAAATCAAGAAGTTTAAATAATTATCTGGAAAAATACCATGCTGAGTATGGCATTAGAATTTCAAATAGAAATTTTGGCATAAATAATAAAATTGTTTCTATTCCTCTATATGCAGCATACCTACTATTTTAAAATTTAATGAAAATCTTCAAAGTGGTGCGAAACTGGTACAAGCCCTCTACAAAAAAATTAAGCAAGGTCCTAAAAACCTTGCTATTTCTTGGTGGGCAATCGGGGTTTCGAACCCCGGACCTTCTGATTAAGAGTCAGCTGCTCTACCAGCTGAGCTAATCACCCACATTTATAAGCGTTATTTATTATATTATCATTTCAGCAATTTGTCAATAGTTTTAGTTCATTTTGATATTTAAAAAACGCGTGTAAAATGGGCATTTCTAATGAAACGCCCATTTCTTTCTAATTTTTAATTGTTTTTTTATTTGCTAAGTAAATTGTATAAGAAATTATCATTCCAATTGTTGCAGTAACTGCTTGAGTTGTTCCCATTGCTATTTGTAGATTTTGTACTAATTTTTCTGGGAATATACCAATTATATTAAGCAAACTAAATCCTCCAAATATAATCGCTACTTTTACAGCTATTGCAATAGCACCTGTTACAAAATAATTTAACTTTTTATTTAACAATAATTGTTTATATAGATAAACTATTGCAAAATTTCCAATCCATATTGCTGGTATCATGTATGCCATATAAACTGATGCTGTTTTAAAGACATAACCACCAAGTATTGTAGATATACTTGGAAGTGTTATTATTCCTACAATTTTCTTCCAACCTTTTACATTTATTGCTGTTACAATTAATGCTGTATTTACAATAGAACCTACTATTATTTGTGAATGTGAAGCGATAAAACTATTTGCTCCAAATACTTTTGTTAAAAGACTTGCTAAAAATGTAGGTACTATCAACGCTCCAATACATATTAGTATTATTTGCATTATATCTATTTGTTTTGAATAATCTCTCATACTTTTATTTAATACATTTTCTCTCTCCATTATCCCTCTTCCTTTCTGCTTTTTATTATACTTTACCTACTCTATTTTTTCAATGGTTCTTACTTCCAGTTTTTATAATCTTTGTCATAGGATTATAACTATCTTCTGAAAGTATATCTTTTGATATTATTCTACCATTTTTCTTAGTTATTTTATATGCTATACTTTTTGCACCATTTGCTCCTATTGCTTCCACATATTCTTGCCCTGGTGCTAATTTGCTATCATATACATATTTTGTATTACATACTACAACATCTGTAACTTCACTTGTTAATTCTATTTCTACGTCATCCTCTTCTGGTATTCCCCATATTTCTACTGTAAGTATTCCATTTGATGCATGTGCTTTTAATTTAATTGCATATGTCCTTGGATTTTTAAATTTAAAATCCTTTGAACCATAAGACACAGTTGCATCTCTTCCACAGTCTACATATGATACAACTGACGAGTGATTAGATCTTTCTACTATCTCCAAATTTGCATATAACACTGCATTATATATTGTACTTGAAACTTGACAAACTCCTCCTCCATAAGTTTCTATTAATTCTCCTGCTGCATAAGCTCCTGCCATTTGATATCCTTTTGCTTTTGTTCTAGGTCCTACTACTCCATTAAATGAAAATTGCTCTCCTGGTAATAATATCTTTCCATTTATCGCATTTGAAGCAAGTTCTATATTAGTTGATCTATTTACATTACTTGCATCATATCTTGTTGAAAAGCTTGATAATTTTTCTGGGAAAGCTTCTTCTCCTAGTTTATCTGTTGTTATCTCTGGTTTTGTAATATCAAGTGGTATTTCGTATTCCTCTTTTTCTTCTTTTAATATTGCTCTCGCTTCGTCTAGTGTAACTTTAAAGTCCACTCCATCTACATGTGTTGTTAATTTTGAGGTACTTTTATCATAAGATGCATTTTTTGCTTCTTTATATACTTCATTCCTTAATTTCTCTAGATCTATTTCATCTGGTGTCTTTTCTACTACAGGTATTATTATTTCATTTTTAGTACTACCTTGAATTTTTTCTAATATAAGTTTATTTATTTCTTCTGTTAATGCTTTTTCATCAAGTATTACTCCATTTTTTCCTTTTGTTACAATTAATTTATCACCATCTATGTAATAGCTATTATCAATAAATTTATCTTTCCATTCTTCATCTAAATTATTATATATACTTTGTACTATTTCATTATTAAATGAAAAATCCAAATCTATATTTTTTCCATATAGCATTACTTTTAAAATTTGGTAATTATTTTCTATTATGTTTTTTTCTCTCCCTACCGTACAAGCTTCAAATACTTTTTCTTGTACGTTTGCTTCGAATTCCATATGTTTTAGTGTAAATGTTTTTTCTGTATCTCCATGTTTTAAAGTAATTTGTTTATCTCTTACACTATTTATTATATTTTGAAGTTTATCTTCCGCTTCCTGCTTTGTTAATCCAGAAACGTCAATATTACTAATTGTTATATTTTTTATAATATTAGAATTAGTTGAATTTATTAGCGAAAATATCGTCGAAAATATACCGAACTAATATTGCTAAAATAAGAAATATATACATTAATACTATTCTATTATTTTCTCTTTTTCTCATGTTTCATCCATCCCTTCTTTTGTTCATATTTCAATATTACCACAAAGTTATCTTCTTTACAATATTATTTCTATACAAATTAAAATATACTTTTTTATATTTACTGCTAGACAATTTTATTGTTTTTTTGTATAATATTATCAAATTATATATAAATTTGGAGGTTTTTATGATAGGGGATATGCTTGCAAAAGCTAGAAAGCAAAAAGGTATAACAAAAACTGAACTCGCTAGTAAAACAGAAGTTAATATTGGACATTTAACTCATATTGAAAAAGGAGAAAGAAATCCAAGCCATAAGGCTCTAAAAAATATTTGTCAAGCTTTGGATATACCATACCAACCACTTATGTTTACTTATGATAAAGAACTTAGTGTAGAACAAGCTAGCTATAATGCTATTGATCATATTTCTTGCAATAAAATATTAGCTATTGATAATATTGGAGGTTTTATTGATTGTCCTTCAGATATTCCAAGTGCTGCTGTTGCTGTAAAAATGCCTGATAACACTATGGAGCCTACTTTTAAAGAAGGAGAATATTTATTTGTAGAATTAAACACTCCTTTAAATTCTAAAGAATATGGAATTTTTAGCTATAATGACAAGATTATTATTAGGAAATTTTTCTCAAGAAGAGGCCAACCACTTCTAAGAGCTGAAAATAAAGATTTAGGTATAGAAGATATATTAGTCGAAAATTCAGATAATTTTTATATAATTGGTAAAATTTTAAAAATAAAATAACTTTTTTGTAAAAAAAACTTGAATATTAATTTATTTAATATTATAATGGATACATCAAAAGACAAAATATAGGAGATTTATAATGGAATTAACAAAAAATATTTTTTTTAACACTGATAAATTAGTTGCAAATTCAACTGTAAAAATATCATATACTGGTAAATTGTTCCAGAACCAAGCTGAAAAAGTTTTTATTCACTATGGTTTTGGATTTAATTGGGAAAATCTTGGAGATATTGAAATGGAAAAAACAGAGCTTGGTTTTCAAGCTGAGATAACTTTAGATAATTCTGACTCTTTAAGTTTCTGTTTTAATGACGGAAATGGTAATTGGGATAATAATGATAATCAAAATTATACTTTTGCAATTGAGGAATTACCTACTTCTTTAATCTTACAAGAAGAAACAGGTTTAGATGCTCACCCAAGATTAAGACGTACTTATATTTGGAGTAAGAAAATAAGACTTGCAATATATAAGATTATTACATATTTACCAAAGCTTATATCTGGAAATTATAAAAGAAAAATATCAAATGATGAATAAAAGTTAAGGGAGAACTTGAATAAGAACAACAATAATTCTTATTTGGTTCTTTCTTATTTTATAAGAAAAGTGGCTTCGCCACATGTGCATTTTGCTTCGCAAATATGCACAGCCCAAGGTAACTTAATCTTGTTGAATAGCAAAAATCTGCGATTTTTCCTATTCAATAGAGCAAATGGTACATTTCAAAATTTTATTCTGAAATGTACCATTTTATAAGCTAGTTAACCACCTTTGCTTATATTATAGTTCAAAATCAATCCATTTGTCCTTCTATTGCTTCAATCACTTTGAGAAGCGTTTCCGCAAGCATGGTGCCGTCAACCGCTATCTTTCCACTTGCAATATCCCGAAGCTTATCTTTGGTATCTTTCGAAATTCCAGTAATTACTCCACGCTTCATCGGTAAAGGTTCTATTCCGAGCTTTGATATATCTACGAAAATATTATTTGGAAGTGAGATAAAATGGTATATATCAAATCTCTCAGTATCCTCATCTACATGATCGCCTGCCACAAATTTAGCCAATTTCACTAAAACAGGATCTGCTCTTCCATTAATATAGCTAGCCTCTGTTACAGCTATATCATCAGGAAATTTTCCAATTAAAGCCCAAAGAGTTTTGCGACGTTCTATCTCTGGTGGATATGCAAATAGAAATAATCTTTTCCTTTCCTCCGGATTTGTTACAGCTCGTGCTTGAAGTGAACTACAATCATACAAGTGTGCTATGTCTTCAAGAATCTTTTGGCAAAAATTTAATCCAGCTCTCCCTTTTAAATATAGAGGCGTTGCCATCGGCCTATCAGAAAGTAAGTATAATTTATTTCTATATATTGTGGGATACCATTTAATTGTAGTCTCTGTTTCAAAATATTGAGTTATTTTACCTCCACTTGTTTTTCTAATCAGTCCATTAGGCATACGAGTAGGCTCTCCACCCAGTATTTCTACGCTTTTAAAATCAGGTTTATAAGCTACTTCCAACGCCTGCATATCAGGTACGCCATAGTGCTCCATGTTTCCAATGACTTCTAAAATTGGAACCCAGTTTTCCTTCTGCAATTCCTTATCCATTGTCCTTCTCCTTTCATAGCCCCTTATGTGGTGTAGGTACATTTTGTGTTGCAGATTGGATTACTCTAAATTGATTGATTTTTACCTCCATTTCTTTGTTTTTAACAATTATGTTTTGTACAAATTTTGAACTTCTATATATTTTAAAATTATATCTAATTTTATGTAAATTGTCAAGTTCTAGAATTTTCAAAAATTATTGACAGTTCTCGAATTTTCAAAAGAAACAAGTAGTGCTAGGCATTTTAAATCAAAAAAGCGGAGGCGTGCTTTTTGCACGTTGATGCATTTTTTGATTTGGAATAACAACGCAATACGCAGTTTATTTTGGAAATTAGGTTATCCAGCCGTCCGTCTATTGTAATTACTTGCCCTGTCATATATTCATTTTCTATTAAAAATTTAACTCCTTTTGCAATTTCTTCTGGCTCTCCCCTTCTTTTTAATGGTATTTCTTTTTTTAATTCTTCTATCTCTTCTTCTGATAACTCACCATCCATATCTGTTTTAATAGTACCTGGTGCTACTGCATTTACCCTTATATTAGAAGGACCTAGCTCTTTTGCTAATGCCTTTGTCATTCCAATTATTCCGTGCTTTTGTAGTAGAATAGTGCACTTCGCACGAACCGCCTACCATTCCCCAAACTGAAGATATATTTATAATACATCCACTTTTATTATGTATCATATTTTCAAGTACAGCTCTTGTTGTGTAAAAAACTGAACTTAAGTTAGTATTGATCATATTTTCCCAGTCCTCATCAGTTATATCTAAAAATGTCTTTACTTGTGCTATTCCTGCATTATTCACAAGAATATCTATCCTCCCATATTTCTCTAAAACATATTGCACCATTTCTGATATCTCTTCTCTTTTACTTACATCAGCTTTATATATCTCTATATCTATTCCCTCTTGTATTAACTCTGCTTGTAGTTCCTTTGCCTTATTTTCAGATTTATTATAATTTGCAATTACCTTTATATTATTTCTTGCAAGCTCTTTTGCACATGCTCTTCCAATTCCTCTTGATGCTCCTGTAATTAATGCTATTTTTTGCATGATATTTCCCCTTTTATTAAATTTTCTCTTATTTAAACGATATATTTAGTATATCACATTTAAGAATAATATACAATGCTTAAGGGAAATGCCCTTTTTTTCTTATAATTCCTATTCAATAAAAAAATTCTTAAATTTATAAATATTTATGCAACTTTTGTCAGAAAATGTGATATAATATATATAATTTTATTAAAGGAATGAACTTAAAAAATGAAAAACGTATTAGAATATCTTGAAAAAACTGCAAAAGATAGCAAAGATAAAATTGCTATTATAGAAGAAGATAAGAATTGTAGTTATTTTGATTTATTACAAACAAGTAAAAAAGTAGGAACTGCTTTATCAAAAAAAATTTCTTCCAAAGAACCTGTACCTGTATTAATGGAAAAAGGAATTAATGCTCTATACTCTTTCTTTGGGATAATATATGCTGGTGGATTTTATATATTATTAAATCCAGATTTGCCAACTACTAGATTGGAAAAAATACTAGAAATCTTAGATGCAAAAGTAATTGTAACTGATGAAACAAACTTTAAAATAGCTATGGACATTGGAAAAAACAAAGAAATTCTTAAGATAGAAGATTTGCAAAAGGAATCTATTTCAGAGGAAACATTGCAATCTGTAAGAGATAAAGCTTTATCAGTAGACCCTTTATATGCAAACTTTACCTCTGGTTCAACAGGTGAACCAAAAGGTGTTGTTGTTTCTCATGGTTCTGTAATAGATTTTATAGATGTTTTTACAGAAAAGTTTGATATAAACAAAAATGATATTATAGGAAATCAAGCCCCCTTTGATTTTGATGTATCTGTAAAAGATATTTATTCAAGTATAAAAACAGGTGCAACACTTGTGATAATACCAAAAAAATTCTTTTCAATGCCTGTTAAACTTTTGGATTATATATGCTATAATAATGTAACGACATTGATTTGGGCAGTATCTGCTCTATGTTTAATTACAACTTTCCATGGATTAGATTATAAAGTACCAGTATCTCTAAATAAAATATTCTTTAGTGGTGAAGTAATGCCATTAAAGCATTTAAAGGAATGGATTAATCATTTGCAAAATGCAACATTTATAAATCTATATGGTCCAACAGAAATAACTTGTAATTGTACTTTTCATATAGTAGATAAAAATCTAGAATATGAAAAACAACTTCCTTTAGGAAAATCTTTTGATAATGAAGAAGTTTTTTTATTAGATGAAAACAATAAGCAAATTGAAATCCCAAATAAAATAGGAGAAATTTGTGTAAAAGGCTCTGCTCTTGCTTTAGGCTATTATAACAATTTAGATATAACAAAAGATAAATTCATACAAAATCCTTTAAACAATAAATATATAGATTACATATATAAAACTGGAGATTTAGGTTATTTAAGTGAAAATAATGACTTATACTTCTCTGGAAGAAAAGATTTTCAAATAAAACATATGGGGCATAGGATAGAATTGGAAGAAATAGAAAGAAACATAGAAAAAATCCCAAAAATTGTAAGAGCTTGTTGTATATATCATGAAGAAAAAAGTAAAATATATGCATTCTATGTTGGAGAAATATCAAAAATAGAAATACATGATACTTTAAAACAAGTTTTGCCTATATATATGATGCCAAATGTTATAACTCAAGTAGATGAAATGCCTATGACCAAAAATGGAAAAATTGATAGAAAATCTTTAATGAATACTGTTATAGAAAGGAAAAAGAATGGAAGAACAAATAGTTAAAAAAATTGCACAAGAATATGGTACACCAACTTATGTATTTGATATTCCAAAGGTAAATGACAGAATAAAATATTTGAAAACTTTACTACCTAAAAATGTCCTATTATGTTATGCAATAAAAGCCAATACCTTTATAGTAAAAGATATTGAAGAAAATATAGATAGATTTGAAGTATGCTCTCCTGGAGAATATGAAATATGTAAGAGTAAAAATGTCAATTCTGAAAAAATACTAATATCAGGTGTATACAAGTCAGAAGAAACAACTAAATATATGCTTGAAACTGATAAAAAAATTGGTTATTATTCAATAGAATCTATGGAACAATTTGAACTATTAAAATCTTTAAGTCGTGACAGAAAAATTAATGTAATGATAAGACTTACAAGTGGTAATCAATTTGGAATAAATGAATGTGAAGTAGAAGAAATAATTAAAAATCGTTCTGAATATCAAAATTTAGATATAAAAGGAATCCAATATTTTGCTGGAACTCAAAGAGGTTCTTTAAAACTTCTAGAAAAAGAACTGAACTATATGGATACTATTATAAAAAGATTAGAAGAACAATATAATTTTACTGTCCAAGAATTAGAGTTTGGTCCAGGATTTCCTATTCACTACTTCCAAAACGATGAGTTTAACGAAAAAGAATTTATCGAAGGTTTTGCAGAAATCATAAAAAATATGAATTTTAAATGCAAAATAATACTAGAACTCGGAAGAAGTATTGCTGCAAGTTGCGGATATTATATAACAAAAGTTGTCGACAGAAAGATTAATAAAAATCAGAAATATGCAATTTTGGATGGTGGTATAAATCAATTAGTTTATTATGGACAAAGTATGGCAATGAAACTACCTAAATGCAAAGTTTATCCAAAAAGGGACAATTTAGATGAAGAAAAATGGAACTTATGTGGTTCACTTTGTACAATAAATGATATTTTGGTAAAACAATTTCCAGTAGGAAATCTTAATCTAAATGACTTATTTATTTTTGAAAATACTGGTGCTTATTGTATGACTGAAAGTATAGCCTTATTTTTAAGTAGGGATTTACCTAAAGTCATTAAACTAAAGAAAAATAATGAATTAGAATTAGTTAGAGAGGATATATCAACATATCCATTTAATATGTAAATGTTTGAAAAATAAAAAAGGAGATTTAAAAAAATGGAAGAATTATTAGAAATTTTAGAAGAAATTGAACCAAGCGTAGATTACAAAACTTGTACTACTTTAATTGATGATCACTATTTGGACTCTTTATCAATTATATCATTAGTTTCAGAAATAGAATCAACCTTTGATGTACAAATACCTACTGTAGAAATAATCCCAGATAACTTTAATTCAGCTAAAGCTCTTTGGGATTTAATTTCACGTCTACAAGAAGAATAATATGGGAGATTTTTGAAATGGGATATAACAGTATATTATTTTTGGAGTTATTTTTGCCCATAGTTACTTTAGTAATATATAACATACTTCCACAAAAGCATAGATGGAAAGTATTGTTAGTTATAAGTTACATATTTTTCTGGGCAATTAGTGGAAAATTAATTATATATCTTTTATTTACAACTCTTCTTATTCATTACTTTGGATTATGGCTAACCTCAATACAAGAAGAAAGAAATGTGCTTTTAAAAGATGCTGATAAAGAAGATAAAAAGAAGATAAAAGAAAGATACTTAAAAAGGCAAAGAAAGATTTTACTTTTTGCTACTTTACTAAACATAGGCACATTAGTTGTAGTTAAGTATTCAGGTTTCTTAGGAACAAATATTAACTCACTTCTAAATTTATTAAATATAAATATTAAATTAAAAGTTCCTCATTTTATTATGCCAATAGGAATATCTTTCTATACTTTTCAGGCAATGTCTTACATAATAGATGTATATAGAGGAACTATCAAGGCTGATAAAAATTTAGGTAGATTAGCTTTATTTTTGGCATTCTTCCCTCAAATTATGGAAGGACCAATATGTAGGTACTCTCAAACTGCAGAAAGGTTATACGAGGGAATTAAAACTACCTATAAATCACTTACCTTTGGACTTCAAAGAATGGGAATTGGTTTAGTAAAACAACTAGTAGTTGCTAATAGATTAAATTCTTTTATCATGGAAGTTTACTCAAATTATACTAATTATTCTGGTGGAATTATTGCAGTTTCAATGGTATTATACACAGTTCAATTATACATGGACTTTTCAGGTGCAATGGATATTGCCCTTGGATGCTCTGAAATGTTTGGAGTTAAGCTTCCAGAAAACTTTAAGCAACCATTTTTCTCAAAATCAATATCTGAATTTTGGACAAGATGGCATATAACACTAGGTGCATGGTTTAGGGATTATATTTTCTATCCACTATCTTTATCAGATAAGTTAAAAAAATTAACCTCAGCTGCTAGAAAAAAGATAGGAAATTACTATGGGCCATTAATAGCAAGTTCAATTGCTCTATTTTGTGTATGGTTTTGCAATGGAATCTGGCATGGTTCAGCATGGAGTTATATATTTTTTGGTATGTACCACTTTACCTTAATTTTAAGTGGAAAATTAATAGAGCCTCTTGTAAATAAAATAAATGCTAAATTACATATAAATAATCAAAACTTTATTTATAAAGGCATGCAGATTATAAGAACCACAATTTTGGTTATGATTGGCGAATTATTCTTTAGAGCAGAAGGTTTAAAAGCAGGACTTGCAATGTTTAAACAAATGATTACTAACTTTTCTTTTAATTTTATTAAAAATGGAGAATTATTCGAATTAGGACTTGATGCGCAAGATTTAATTATTGTCGGAATTATACTATTAGGAGTATTTATCCTAGGCATTTTGAAAGAAAAAGGAATAAACGTAAGAGAAGAAATTTCAAAAAAGAATATTGTACTAAGGTGGGCTATTTACTATTCTATTATTTTAGCAATAGTTATCTTTGGAGCTTATGGTGCAGGATATGTTCCAGTACCACCTATGTATGCAGAATTTTAATAATGTGATAGAAAGGAAGAAGATTATAATGAAAGTAAAAATCTTTAAAGTATTTGCATTTATAATAATACTTTTCTTTATTTTAATAATATTATCACATATAGTAGTTCCTAAAAATAACTTAGAAGAGTTTGGGATGAGAGAAGTAAAAGCTCATGGACTTCTTGCAGAACCTGAAAATACAATAGATGTACTTATAGTTGGAAATAGCCTTTCTTTTACTTCAATTGTTCCAATAGAAATCTGGAAAGAATATGGCTTTACTTCATATATAAATGGAACACCAGCCCAAATTTTGCCTGATTCTATAAGATTTACATATAACGCCATGAAAACACAAAATCCTAAAATTGTTATTTTGGAAGTAGATAACCTTTTTGAAGGTGGTGGTGTTGCAGGAATGGTTCAACAAATTGCATTTCAATGCTTGCCAATTCTTGAATACCACGATAGGTGGAAAAGTTTAAACGCCAATGACTTTTTTGGAAAAATAGATTATACTTGGACTGAAGATTTAAAAGGATACTATTATACACAAGATATAATTTCTTGTTCTGATGCCACTCCTATAAAACCTACTAGAGAAAAAGCTCATATTTCTAAGACTAATAAATTATATCTTAAACTGTTAAATAAGTATTGTACTCAAAATAATGCTGAACTTATACTAGTAAGTACTCCAAATATCAAAAACTGGAATTACAAGAAACATAATGCAACAAAAAGTTTCGCAGAAGAACTTGGTATTGATTTCTTAGACTTTAATGTTATAAATGATACTGTTCAAATTGATTGGGAAAAAGACACTAGAGATAATGGTTATCATTTAAACCATTTTGGTGCTGTAAAAGTTTCAAAGCATTTAGGAAAGTATTTATCTGAAAAAAATATTTTAGAAGACCATAGAAACGACAAAAAATACGCTGAATGGAATACAGCTTTAGAAAGATATTTAAATGGAAATGTAAGAACACCTGAAAAAACTAAGTGAAAAAATCACTTAGTTTTTATATTTTTTGAAACTAATTTATATTTTCTTACGTCATAATTAATAGAAGGGAGGAAAAATTTTGGAAAAACTCTATAAAGAATATTCAAGGCTTGTTTTTAATTACTTAAATAGCTTATGTGGAAACTTTGAACTAGCAGAAGAATTAACTCAAGAAACCTTCTATAAAGCAATAAAAGGAATAAATAAGTTTAATAATGAATGTAAAATTAGTACATGGTTGTGCAGAATTGCAAAAAATACTTGGATTGATTTCTTAAGAAAAGAGAAAAAACAAGATTTTATTTCTATTGATAATGACTTCTATTTTGAAGATTTGATAGTAGAAAAGTCTTTAGATGATAATGTAACCGAAAAATCTGAACTTATTAATTTATATAAGCACATACATGAACTTGATGAAAATACAAGGGAAGTTTTCTATTTAAGAATAAAAGGTGAACTTAGCTTTAAGGATATTGGAGAAATCTTAAATAAATCTGAAAGCTGGGCTAAACTTGCATTTTATAGAGGGAAAATAAAATTGAAGGAGGCTATGAAACATGAATAATAAAAAATGTGATATTGTAAAAGACTTGATACCAAACTATATTGAAAATCAGATAAGTGATACTAGTAGAAATTTTATAGATGAACATATAAAATCTTGTAAAGATTGTGCCGATACTTTAAATCTCTTAAATCGGTAGTCAAGAGGATAATTACGTAGATAATAATGAAACTATTGAAATTAACACACTTAAAAAATATAATATTAAAATGACTATTTTAAAAATTATTGCAATTCTCCTTATTATTCTTATACTTGTTATGTGGACTATATTTATTTCAGGCTATTCTAAAAGAAAAAAATGTGAATATATTGCTGAGATTATGTCTGAAGCTTATTCAACACTAGAAAATATAAAATCTAGTGGTAATTATACTTTAATTGATGACTATACTGTTTTTAGCTCTGGAGTTCATTCTGGAACTCAAGGAACAGTTAGAATGACAACATTTCATAAAGACGGTTATTTCAAAGAAGAAGTAGTCAATAATGGTAATCATTATTATACAAATTATGGAGTAATGACAGAAAATGAAACCTACTATGTTCAATTTGATAAAAATTTAGACTTTACTGGTGGAATTTCTATACGGATACAGGGGATACAATGGAAATATGCTTGACTCTTATTATAGTCCTATGCCTATAAAATATAGCAATTTTGATATTAGAAATGAAAGTATTGATGGTCAAAAATATTATGTTATAAGAGAAAATTTATATGAAGGTAATGTTTATGAGGACATTTGGATCAATAAAGATACTATGCAAGTATCTAAAATTATATCTGAAACTGTTGGGCAAACTACAATTATAACTAATTTTACATGGATTCTTAATAATGTTACAGACGAAGACATGCAAATAGGAAATTCAAATAGAGCTGAAATAGACGCAAAACTTCAAAAAGCTGTAGAGGTTGGACCATTTGCAGTATGGCCAATTGAATAGTTTTGTTTTATTATTGTACATTTTCATAAAATTTTGTATCTTTTTGCAACTTTTTGCAATACTTTGTAATTCCTGTGCTATAATAGCGCAGAATTAATACTGAATTTGGTATTAATTTGCAATGTAAGTTACACTGATGTCGGTTTTATGCTGGCATCTTTGTAATAGAGAGGAAAAGTTGCCTATACAAACATCTGGAGGTATTTTTCATGAAGAAAATGTCTAAGCGGTTTTTCACGTTGGTCATGGCGTTGGTCATGGCTCTGTCCTGTACGGCGGTTGCTTCTGCGGTCGAAGTTGAAACATCCAAGCCTTATCCCATTTCCATCTCTGATGAGAATGGGACTTATGCCACTAATTCCGCAAGAGAAATGGTGGCACTTACGGATATCGTACGAGTTGATAACATCACCTCGGGCAAAACGGTGTCTGGCAGCTTCAACAGAAGTATTCCTTCGACATCCAACGTAACCATTGTCATCAACACTCCTGTGTCCTGCACTGTGGATGTCAAGAACAATTGGGGCGTTGTTGGTGCTACGAAGACACTCCTTCCAGGTACTCAAACTGTTACCATTGGTTCTGGCTATGGCAAACTTAAATACAGCATTCGTTTCCATGATGCTAGTACCAGCGCCGCTGCGTTTCAGTTCTTTACAACTGATGCAGCCTATCCTCAGTAATGTATAGCATTTTTCATTAGATAACAATTAATCTCTAGGCAACTTTTCTTCTCAAAAGGCTATTCCCTGCTTCAAGGAATAGCCTTATTAAAAAACATTTTATTCATCTCTATATTGATATATTTTTATCTATAATATTTATTATATTACCAAAAAGATACAGCACTTTGTATCTCTTTAAATCATTTTAAATTCACAGCATATAAATGTCTCCAAATCATTGTAGGAATGTGTGATTTATTCATAATAACATCATAACTCAAATTATATCTTTCTTTTACTTCTTGTGGTACATAATAATCAATATACCAATGAGCCCACTCCTCCTTTGACTTTACCTCAGTATCTTTATTCCATATTTCCTTTAACTTTCCTTTTTTATCTTCTATACAAACTTTATCAATCGAATTATCAATAGGAAAAAATAGCTCAGCTCCACTATAAGATATAGCTGATATTTCCTTATTAAAAATAGGTTTTATACAATTTTTAGCTACTATTTTACACTTAGCTATTTTCATGCCATTTTCTTCAATTATTTCATAGCCTTCTCCGAGAGGTTAGTCCTTTATTAATCTTTATATTATAGGTATATGGTTCTAATTCTTTATGCTTTTCCGAATATAAAAAAACTGCCAAAGAATCTCCTTCTGTTCTATACATATACTCAATATTAATATCATCCACACTAACAAAGAATTCTACATTATGAAAAGCATATGGAAGAATAAATTCTAATAATAAATATATTCCTAGTATAGTAATTATCGTTAATAGAATTGAAAAAACAACTGCCTTTGATTTATTTTTTTTATACCCTTTTAAATAATCAATTTTCTCTTCTTGATCTATTATTTCTGCACCTTTTGGCTCTTTGTTCATTTCTTCTAGCATTCTTGTACAATTTTCACATGTTTTTAAATGTTCTTCTATTAGCATATTAGTCGATTGGCTTGATATCTTATCAATATAACTTGGCAATAAATCCTGAATCACTTTACAATTTACTATTTTCATATAACATCCTCCTTAATAATTTTTTGCTTTCCCCTAAAAAATGTAACTCTTGCCCAATTTTCTGTTCTATGTAATATTTTTCCTATTTCTTCAAAAGTCAACTCACCTGTTAATCTTAAATAAATTACTTCTCTAGTATCAGCATCTAACTTTTGAAGAGTTTCATATAATTTTAGTTTGTTATTATTACTAATACACTTTTCTTCGACATTTTCACTATCTGCTATTTTCAATTCATCAATACATATTGTCTGTTTTAAATCATTTTTCTTTGTCTTTTTATATAAAATTTTCTTTGCTATTGAGCAAAGCCATACAGAAATTTTGCAGTCTCCTCTAAATTTATTTATTTGCTTTATTGCCACTACAAAGGTTTCCTGCATTATTTCTTCAGATAATTCTATATCTTTTGTAATAAGAAAAATATATTTTTTTATTAAGTTAGCATATTCCCTGTAAATTCTTTCAATACTTTCCATAATTTTTACCCTTCTATAAATATAGTGTCAAAAATTATTCATTTCGTTACAAAAATTTATCAAAAAATAAATTTTTTTATTTTTTCTTATCTTTTTACTTACTTTTTTCTCATAAGTTCTTAAATAATCTATTCTTTATCTCTATATGATTTATATATCTTTACTATATCTAAAATCTCTTCTTTATCTACATTATCAGAAATCCAGCCATTTAATTTTATATACTTATTTTTTATAAATTGTTTCAATTCATTGTCAAGAAAAATGTTAAAAAATATATTAAAACTTGGTGCTTCTAATTGTAATTTTTGTGCTAATTCTAATATAATATTATATCCTAATAAATTTTCAAAATCATATTGTAAAAACGCTATATCTAGTTTTGTTTGTAATATCTTTTCTAAAGCCTCTTTTCCATTTGTTACTGTCCCAATTACTTCTACATATTTTAATATAGAAATTTCATTAATTACTTTATTAATAGTTTCTTCATTTTCATTTGCAATAAATATATTTATTTTTTGTTCACTTTGTTTAGATATTAAAGCTCTTTTTTTATTTCTATAATTTTTCTCAATTTTATCATTACTATCTTTTAATATATTACCAATTATAGCAATATCTCCATTTGGCAATATTATGTTATAATTTCTTACTATTATATATTCTGTTACTTGATAAAAATGTTTTATTTTATTTTAAAATAAACAATGTATCGAATTAGCATAAAAGTATCTAAAATTTGTTTTGAATATTTTTAATTTTTCTATATCTACATGTGAATCAATTAGAACAGGCATAAATCCTGGTATTATCCAACTATTAACTTTAGTTTTCGAAAGTTATTTTTCTATTCTTTCCTTTTCCATTATATTTTGTGAATTTATCATAGTCATTATATCAATGTCTACTTTATCTTGTAGTAGTTTCGACTCTTCACAAATACAATTAAAATACTCTTGTTCTTCAATTTTCGTATCATTATTTAAAGCAATATTCTCTATATTTTCTATTATATTTTTTATTTCTTCTACTTTAAAATTAGAAATATCATTAAATACTAATCTATTTTTTCTTTAACATATTTTATTAACTCATTAAACTTCAGATAGTTCACTACTTCATCTGCTATCCATTAAATTTCGCTGATATTTTGATTATGTAATTTATCAATTATTTTTTATTATCTTTTAAATTTAATTCTTTGATGTTTGTATATTTTTCACAAAATTTTATATCTTTAGTCTTGTCTATTTTCAAAACCAAATTTTTTCTCTTTTTTAAACTAATCTCTACTTTTTTATAATAATACTATTTTTTCGTTTATATTATTTATTATTATATTACAAATTTTATATAAATACAATAATTGTTGCTTATTTATCAAGGCTTTTATAGTTTTTGTTTTGCAGAATTGACATAATATAACAAGATTATTAAGTAAAATTATTAAAGGGATAAAAACAATGAGTAATGAAATAACTGCAAAATTAGAATGTAGAATTAAAGAAATATGTAATATACTAGAAAGTAAGAATTTTAAAGTTACAAGAAGGTTTATTTTAGATGCCACATATTTTATACCTAATACTTTGATATTAGAAAACATGAATATTAGAGAAATATTAAGTAAAGCAATACTTAGAAGAGATATAAGTGAATTTATACTAAATAAAGAAAATATATCAAAATTAAATTTTAAAGATAAGCAAATAGATAGAAATGGAACTATATTACACCAAAACAAAACTGATTGCAAAATTGAAAGCGCTAATGCTGGTAAATTATTTTTAAAATCAAGAAGAAAATGTTTAAGCGTTTTTTCACATTGGCCATGGCGTTGGTCATGGCTCTGTCCTGTACGGCGGTTGCTTCTGCGGTCGAAATTCCTGAGGAAGATTCTGATATTGCCGTAACTGCGGCTGTGCAGCCGAGAGATGCTGGTAACTTGGGGGTTCCGTTTACCTCTAAGGACACCGTAGCAACTGGCTGGAATTTTGTTCAAGGTACTCTTAATCTCGAAAAAAATGAATACATCAAGTTGTCGCTCGCCAACTATGATAAATGCACTCTGGAGATTATAAATCAGTCCAATGGGGCTTGGAGTAAGACCATGAACATTGGTGTCAGCCAGAAAGCAAGAACCTTCAACATTTGGGAATCTAAGGCTCCTGCGGGATCTTACTTCTTCAAATTGAGATTTCCGAGTTCGGAATCGATTTTTGCTGGTCAGTTCTTGTGGTCTGACAACAAATAAACCAAGCTCGGTTAATCTGCCCACTCATAACTAGCCTCTAGGCAACTTTTCTCTCACAAAAGAGATACGGACTTCCGTATCTCTTTTGTCATTTCTACATTGTTTCATTTCTTACTTCATCTATTATATTTTGCTTCTTTATTTTTCTTTTTGCACATAAGAAAGATAAAAATATCACTGTATATGCAATTGCAATGCACAACAGCATATTTCCTATTGGTATATAAAATGCATATATGTCTATTTCTACAAGAGCAATATACATAACATATAGTATAATTAAACTTATCAATATTCCATAGATTATTGCATCAAGTCCATAAAATATCATTTCTAAAAATAACATTTTATTTATCTGTTTATTACTCATACCTATTGACTTTAACATTGCAAATTCTTTTTTTCTTAAAATTATACTTGAAAATATCGTATTAAATATATTTAAGCAACTAAATAATGCAATTAGTATGATAAAAGTATATATTACAAATTCTTCAATTAAATTACTATTTTGCGTTTTCTTGAGTATTCCACTTCTATTAGTTCCTGAAACGCCTTCTATCCCTTCTATTTCTTTGTCTATTTGTTCTGGATTATTTGAACTAATATGAATATAAATGCTTCCATCTTCTATAAGTTTAAGTCCAGTATTTTCAGCATTTGCCATTTTTTTATATAAATCAGTATTTACTATCATTACCAAACCATTTTTTGAAAAAAATGGTATCTTTTCATTTTCAACTCCAACTATCTTTAATTCATATTCATTATTTATTAACTCCATATCTTCATTTTTTACATTACTATTATTTCCACCAAGTCCATTTAACATTTCATTTAAAGCCTTTTCTGTTTGTTCTTGCGCTTTCTTTTCCTCATCTGTTAAAACAACCTGTCCATTAATTATTCTGTTATCAAGTTCTTTTAATACTATTTTTTCTCCCTTACTGTAATTTGTAATATTTCCTTTATTTTCATATTTAGTTCCAAAAGCCTTATTTATCAATATGCATTCGTCTTCTTTTAGCTCTTTTATTCCAACTTTTTCTAATAACTCACTATATACCTTCCCTCCTGATAATGCTAAAATATCAGGGGTTATTATAACTTCACTTCCGACTCTGTTTAATATTATTTTTTCGTTTTGTTTCAATATTTTTCCTACTTCTGTTATCCTATCTTCTGACATAGAAACTACTAGTGTAGATTTTTGTTGAACATATATATTATTAGATATAATTGCATAATTATTTATTAATCCCTTTTCCTTTAATTTATTTATAATACCTTTTCCTTTTTCTTCACAATTTCCTTCTACTCTAATTACATAATCTGAAGTATACTCTTCTTTTTCTGTTTTTCCATACTGATGGAATAATTTTATACTTGTCAATTGATTTATTGAAATAAATAACACTATACTTACTACAATTGATATAACTATTGTTTTATATCTTGATTTATCTTTCCTTATATTTTTATATGCAAGTTCTCCTTCTTGTTTAAATAGCTTTGATATAATTTTGGGAGTTTTTATATTTTTTTGTTTTATATCTTCTTCGTCTGTATGTCTAATAGCTTCTATTGGTGATATTTTATTTATTTTTCGCATTGGCATTAGGCTTGATATAATTGAAATTATATATGTTAAAAATACTCCAGCAAATATTGGTAATATTGGAAATACCATATACATTTCTACATTAGAGTTGAAAAATATTTTTGCTCCCTGTATAAGCATTGTTTCATTTGCTAATATGCTTAAATATTTTATTATTATAAACGATATTATACTACCAATTACACAGCCTATAATTATCCCCATTGTTGCTAAAATTAATGTTTCTTTTAGCAATAATCTTTCCTTTTGCTTTTTATCCATACCAATAGAAGATAACATACCTAGCTCTTTTATTCTTTCTCTATATGTCATTTTAAATGTTGTATAAATTACTATTATAGATGCAAAAGATACAATAGAAATCAAGGCTATTACGATATTTCTTAAATCTCCTGCAAATTCTTCTGCATTTACATCCTCTTGATTTACTAAAAATTGTTGCCCTTCTTGTGTTTTTTGGACATCAACTAATTCATAATATAATAGTCTTGTATGATATGTTAAATTTGCATTTTTTTCTTCTTCTGTTTTATATAGATTTAATTTTCCTGCTAAGCCATTTGTAGTTTCATATATTTTGGGGATATTTTTAGTTAGTATTGATACATCTAAGAGTGTGTCTTCTGTAAAATTATTTCCATCAAAATATGTAAGCGCTGGTATAATCCATATTGTGCTAAATCCAATAACGCTATTAGGTAGATTCTTTGCAGTTCCTACAATTTCATATTTTTCCTTTTTCCCATTTATAGTGATTTCTATTTTCTTGCCAAGATTTTCTATATATTCTTCAGTTATACCTGTAATTCCTTCACTTGGTATACCGCTTCCTATTACAATTTCATGAGTATTTGTTGGCATTCTTCCTGTTAATAATTCAATATGGTTATTTTTTATTGCATTTTCATCAAAAGCTGATATATTTATTTTCATTATTGAACCAATTCCACCTTGTTCTGTATGGTCACTAAAGTTTTCTTCTGATGTACCAATGTTATGTATCATTGATATTTCTTTTATATTTTTATCCTTTTTTATTTCTTGTGCATTTTTATATGATATATTTTTGAATTCTGCTTCATAGTTTCTCTCATACCTCATTATATTTGTTACATATTTTTGATAACTAAAAAGAATAATAAAAATTACTGTAAATAGAACCATTGTAAGTGCTATTCCTATAATCGAAAATATGCTTTTTCTTTTATTTCTTTTTAGATATTCTAAACTTAATTTTGTCGTTATTTTCATATATTTCCCCTTATTTTATTTTTTCATCTTTTACAATTTTTCCGTCATTTATTGTTATTATTCTGTCTGCTTCTTTTGCAATACTTTCGTCATGTGTTACAAGTATTATTGTTTGCTCAAACTCTTTATTAGATTTTTTTAGTAGTTCTATTATTTCTTTTGAATTTTTGCTGTCTAAGTTTCCTGTTGGTTCGTCTGCAAGTAGTATTGTTGGCTCTTGTAATAAGCTTCTTCCTATTGCTACTCTTTGTTGTTGCCCTCCGTGATAGCTCATTTGGAAGATTTTTTCTTCTTTCACTTAAGCCTAGTTTTTCTATTATATTATTTAATTTTTCATTGTCCACTTTTTTGTTGTCTAGTTTTATAGGTAATGTCATGCTTTCTTCTACATTTAATACTGGTATTAGATTATAAAACTGATATATTAGTGCTACATCTCTTCTTCTAAATTCTGCTTGTTTAGGCTCACTTAATTCATATATATTTGTTCCATTTACTATAATATTTCCGTGCTGTTGGCTTGTCCACTCCTCCTATCATATGTAAGAGTGTTGATTTTCCACTTCCACTTGCTCCTACTATTGCAATAAATTCTCCTTTTTCTACTTCAAAACTTATATTATCTACTGCTATTGTTTTTGTTCCTTCTTGTCCATAAACTTTGCTTAGATTTTCTATTTTTAAAATACTCATATTTTCCCCTCTCTGACATTAATTTCTTGTTATTTTTATTATATCTTACTTTAAAAAATAATGTCAATGCTTAAAAGTATCACTTTTTTACACTTTTCTACATGTTTTTGCAACTATTATAACCTTCAATTATTCTTCTAAGCTGTTATTAGTGCTATTTAAAACAAATTACTTTAATTAAAAAAAGACAGATATTTTGAAGTACATATAGTACACTTAATACCTGTCCTTAAACCTTATAAAATTACTGTTTCTCCGTTTTTCAATTCTTTATCAATATCATTTGTTTTTACTATATCTCCAAATATTGATACAAATATATTTTGCACAAATTCTTTTGTGTTATCAATTCTATATGCATAGTAAGCATCTCCGTTTTGGTCAAATACTATACTATTATAGCAATACCCATATGATGCCCTTATATCATATTTACTGTTAATTATTGCAATTGCGTCTTCTTTTGTTATTATTTTTTTATTTGGTTTAACATAGTTATCAAAAGGTATTTTTGTTTCCCAATTATTATGACTCCATTTAATAACTTCTACATAATCCTCTTCAAATTCGCCATTAGTTATTTTTTCGAATAATTTATCTAATTCTTGAAGTTTTTCATTATTTCCTACAAATTTTACTCTAACATCTTCATCTTTAACATTATTTACTGTGAAAGTAAATTTTGTTTCTGTTTTATTACATCCTCTTTTTCCATATATATCTTTAAATAATTGCATATTGTCTTTATCAATCCATATTTCAGTATCATATACACCATCATCTATGTTTTCACTTTTACTTATTATATAATAAGTTATTCCTTCAATTTGTTCTTCTTTAATCTCATAATCTTTATACTCTAATAACTCTTCTTTTCTATATGTTTCAAGAATACCTTGTATATTTTCATATTGTACCCATTCTGTTGCAATAGAACCATAAATATAGTTATTATCATTTAATTGTATATAAAAGTCTTTATCTTTTGTTTTCACTCCATAATCTACATAATTCATATCAATGTTTCCTGTTGTATTTATACTTCCTGGATTAGCTGTGCTTACTTTTTTAAAATAACCATCTTTATAATATTTTTCTGTTTTTAAATATTCATACACACAACTAAAATCATAGCTAATTGATGTTTTTTCTTCAATTACTGAATAATTGTTAGAACTTGTTATTTCATCTATCTTAGAATATGCTTCATCTATAATGTCATATATATATTGTCCCTTTTCATAATCTTCTTTTAGTTCTATTCCTGCTTGCACACGTTCTACAATAAAATTTCCCCATATAAATAGTATAAATATTGAAAGTATAACTACAATTATTTTTAGTATAAGCATTTTTCTATTATATTTCTTTAAACCGTTTATTATAACTTCGCTTTTTTCCTCATTTTTATCTTGCTTTCCGTGTAATACTATTTAATATGTCTGCACAACTTTTGCAATTTTTAATATGCCTTTTTACATATTCTTTAGTCACATCGCTTATTCGATTTTCAATATAATTTGGAAATAAGTCTTTTCGTAGATAGTCGTTCCAAGTATTTTTTGCAATTTTACATAGCCATGTACTTATTTTACATTCATTATTGAACTTCGTTATTCCTTTTATAGCTCTATAAAATGTTTCTTGTGTCAATTCTTCTGCAATATAGCTATTACCAGATAAACTATTCAAATAATAAAAAACAAGTTTTGAATATTCTTTATAGAGTTCGTCCACTTTTTTACCCCCTCTATTATTTGGTTCTATAATATTAGTTGGGGTGAAAAGAAAAAGATAAAAAAATAGTGCAT
>CANPOS010000005.1 GCA_947575745.1 uncultured Clostridium sp. | reverse complement strand
ATTTTTTCTAAAAAGAAAAGACTGTCAACAAATTTTACTTTGTCAACAGTCTGAATATATAAAATATCTTTATTTTATATATTAAAAAAGGAGGGGATAAGTGATGAAAAAGCTAATAACTACATTATTTATCATATTTTTAATTAGTGTCGTATTTACATTGAATTGTAATGTTGAAGCATCTATGTTAGAAGAAGAAGTATTCACAATAGCAAATGAAGAACAACATGATGACGATGATATAGACCATATAATGGTATATGATGCTACAACAGGAGAAACAAAAAAAGCTAACATTGAAATAAGAAGTTCAGAAACTAAATCTGTAGAAAGCATAGAGGGATATTCTCCAAAACAAGGATATACCTCAAATATTTTTAATTCAATAAATGATTTAATGAGTGAAAGAATTGCTAATAATCTCATTAGAATTCCTACTCCAAGAGAACAGCCATATTGTAAAACTTTGAAAGCGAGAGCCTATGATGCTTCAGGAGAGCGATGGGGATTTTCAGCTGCTCTAATTGGACCTAAAATTGCTTTAACTGCTGCACATGCTATTTGGGACAAACGCAATAATGATTATGTATATAGAAATTGGATGTGTTGGCCAGGTTATGATATGAATACTTGCTTAGCAGCTGGAGCTGGTTGGTCTAAGGTTTATTTCGATGAGAGATGGAAGACTACTCACGATGGTAGGTATGATTGGGCTATTGTCGTGTTGGAAGCAGATTATTCTAATGTTGCTGGTTGGTATGGGGTTAACAGGTATGAGGACTATAAACTACTTGAAACACAACAAGTAACACTTTTAGGTTTTCCTGGTGTTAAGCCTAAAGCCGAACCAACAACGGGCCAGCCCTATTATGACTCTATGTATGGCTCTAATGGTACTGTTCTCTCGGCTACTGATTATAATTTTCTTTCTTCAGCGATGTCTATGGGAGGAATGAGTGGTGGACCTGTCATTGAGAAAAAGACTGGAAAAATTCTTGGAATCCACATAGGTAAAGAGGATAGTAGCTCTAAGGCTTTGGCTGTTAGAATAAATACACAGATAATTAATAGTGCTAGAGAAGCATTAAAGGATTAGAAAATGATTTGAATTAATTATTAAATAACAAAAGTAATGAAAAATATCTTCAAATGTTAGGAGAACTAATCTTTGGAGATATTTTTTATTTACTAAAAGTTTAGCAAAATTAATATTATCGTCAGCTATTAAAATCTTAAACATATAATACTCCTTATAGGTAAAAAATATCCTAACAATTATAGCACAGAATTGACAAGATTTTACAAAAAGATACAAAAGATACAAAAGATACAATAATAAATGAAATAAAATGAAACAATTAAGTTAAAAAGTATAAAATATATACAAAATTAGAGTGTATATAACAGAGAAGATATATTATTAATTAATATAATTAAAATCCTCCCAAAACCTTGAAAAATCAAGCAAAAAAATTTTTTATTTGTGTTTATTGAAAATATACAAAAAAATATATAAAATATAGGTGTGTATAAAGATTATGTTATAGATATATTCTATAACTACCCATAAAGTTATACTTTATGGCATAGCTACTAAAATTTTAGTTAGTAGTAACATATCTACATTTTTATGTAGTATATTTTGAGGGTATTACATGAACAAATATATATATTATTTGTTGTGTTTAAAATAAGTAGAAAGTAAATGTTAGAATCCCCCTGTTCACTAACAGATACTTTCTATTTTTTTGCTCCAATAAAAGGGAAGGAGAAATGAAAATGAATAAAGTAAGATTACTAGGACGTTTAACAAAGGAATCAGAAGTTAGATTTACAGAAACAACCAATAATATAATTAGAAAATTTACACTTGCTGTTAATCGTAAATATGCAAAACAAGGAGAAGAATTACCACAGCTATTACAAAGTGTACAAGAGGAGAGACAAGCAAAGTTACAAAGATATGGTATTGAAAATTATAATTTATATATGAAAAAAGAAAAAATGAAAATAGCCTTTTTGAAAGGTTTGAATTAAAGTAAAAAAGGAAAATAGAACAATGAAGGTAGTACGCAATAAAAATAATTGTTTATACTTTGAAGGTGAAGATCGATATTATAGACTAGTTGCAATCGAATTTAAAGATAAAATATATGCTTTTGATAAAGTAACAAAGATAAAAAAATAAATTATAAAAATAATAAAGAAGTGATTTCACTTGACAAATTAGTAATGAAAATCGTAAAAAACAAAGGTGAGAGAGCAATTGAGAATGTATGTAAATGTTAATTTGAATAAGTATGAGTTTTATAAGACCCAAAGTATAATCGAATTAATAAAAGAGATTAATAAGGATATTATAGAGAAACATCGTTTTTTTCTGTCCTGGATATATAGATTTATCTAAGTTAAAGGAAAATATAATTATAGGCAAAGTGTTTGGGCGTAAATACATATACAAATTTTTAGTTTATCCTGATAATATTTACCTAGTTTTAACGAAATTTTCCCCAGTTTTTTAAACTATTATAAACTTATTTAAACTACTTTAAACTTAAAACTTAAAGTATAATTTGTATAATCGATGTTAGAGTAAGACTTTATCGATTTGCTTAGATTAATCATATCTTGTAGTTTTATCATAAAACTATTAAATCAGACTACTCCTAAGCGACCGATTGTGGTTCGAGTCCGCATGGGCACACCAAAGACAACAAAAACGAACCCCTGCTATATCTACTATTTTGTAGGGGTTGCAGTTTCAATTAAGTTAGATGAAGAATATAAAAGTATATTTATGTAATATAAATCTTGTGTTTAGTAATAAAAAAAGGAGCTTATATAAAAAAACTAGGTTTCACTTCATAATGAATCTAGTTTTTTATAATATAAGAAAATTTCTATAAAGTATAGAAAATTGTAAATAAAGTATGGTATAATATATATTAATTATTGAAGATGAAGGAGAATGTATGACAAGTATTGAAAAATATGAAAAATAGTTAGAAATGGCAGAAGATGACTTGGATACAGCAGAAGTGATGCTAAGAAGTAATAAGTATATATATGTAAGTTTCATGTGTGAACAAGCAATAGAAAAACTTGCAAAAGGAATCTATGTATATACTTTTGATAAAGAAGCACCTTTTACACATAATATAAGTATAGTATTGAGAGATATTGAAAAAGTTACAAATACAGATGAATATAAAGAATATGAAACATTATTTGCAACTTTAACATCATTTTATATCATAGGAAGATAGGATGTTTTTTGGCTCATATGCAAAAGGAACGCAAAAAAAAGATAGTGATATAGATTTAGCAATTATTTCTCCTGATTTTAAGGAAGAAGAATGCATCAAAAATATGACATTATTATTATGCAAAGCGAATGTGTTGAAAGCGGATATACAAACAATACCATTTAGTATAGAAGAATATAATGAGCCTAAAGGTATAATGGAAGAAATACTAAATACTGGAATCGAATTAAAAGTAGCATAATTTTTATTAAGGGTTCGTAGTTATCCATCTTAGGCACACCAAAAGGAGAGAAAAGTTATAGAAGAAAAATATATGAAAGAAGCTCTAAAAGAAGCTATTAAAGCATACAAAAAATTAGAAGTACCAGTTGGAGCAGTAATAGTAAAAGATGAAGAAATAATAGCAAGAGCACATAACTTAAAAGAAATCAAAAATGATACGACAAAACATGCAGAAATATTAGCAATACAAAAAGCAAGTAAAAAGATAGAAGCATGGAGACTTGAAGAATGTGAAATGTATGTAACATTAGAACCATGTGCAATGTGTGCAGGGGCAATAATAAACTCAAGAATAAAAAAAGTATATATAGGAACTGAAGATCCAAAAGCTGGAGCATGTGGTTCAGTTCTAAATATATTTGCAGACTATAAATTCAATCATAAAGTAGAATATGAAACAGGAATAATGAAAAAAGAATGTGAAAAAATTCTAAAAGATTTTTTTAAAGAATTGAGGAATATGAAGAAACAATTAGCAAAAGGGGGATAAACTACGAAACACTCTAATATAAAAATAAAAAAAGTAATATATGTTTTTATAGCAATATTCATACTTACTCTTATAGCTATAATAATCAGTTTATTAATGTTAAAGTATGAAGTAGAAGGCGAAAACAATATGCCATTTGAATTATCACAACTAGTAATAGTAAGCACAGCAGAAGGAAGAGAAGCAGAAGGCGAAAATACATGGAATTTTGAAATAGTACAAAATAATGATGTATATATACATATAGGAAAAAATAAAGATTACAGAGAAACAAAAGTAATTAAGAATATAATAATAGATAACTTTGAAATAAATGAAAAACCAATAAAAGGTAAAATTGAAATATATAGACCAAGTGAAAGTGAAGAAAAAATATATGAATATGAAGATAAATACAAAATAAATGATAGATTGATATATAAAGGAGAAGAAAACAATAATTTAAAAGAACTAAGTATTGCAAACCAAGGAGGAATAATTGCTTTTAGATACTCTAATGAGAAACTACGGAAAATATAATTCAGATGATGAAGAAATAAAACATGACGGGACAATACTTTCGAAGATAGATGTTGAATATGAAGAGATAAAAAGCAAAGTATCATTTAATATTACAATAGAACTTATAGATGAAACACAATTTACAGGAAGAATTAATTTAGAACTACCAGTAGGAAATATAATAAAAATGGGGACATCTAGTTATGAAAAAACAGACTTTTCAGATGTAATTTTCAAAAGAAATTAAAAAGTTATTGTAAAATGAAAAAAAACATTATATAATACAAAAAGAAATCTAACTTTTGCGTGGAAAGTAATTTTCGATAAAAATTTACGAATCTTGTCAGGTCCGGAAGGAAGCAGCAATAAGTAAAAACTTTTATGTGGAAGTTGCTTTCCACGGAGAAGTTAGATTTTAAAGTATTTTAGGGGGAAGAAAGATGGCATACACAGCACTATATAGAAAATTTAGACCCAAAACATTTAGTGAAGTAGTAGGGCAAGATCATGTTATACAAACATTAAAGAATCAAATAAAATCAGGAAGAATAGGACATGCTTATCTATTAACAGGTGGTAGAGGAACAGGAAAAACCTCAACAGCAAAAATACTTGCAAGAGCAATGAATTGCCTAAATCCAAAAGATGGAGAACCATGTAATGAGTGTGAAATTTGCAAAGCAAGTTTAGAACGGAACATTAACAGATGTTGTAGAAATGGATGCAGCATCAAATAATAGTGTAGAAGACATAAGAAATATAAAAGAAAAAATAAACTTTTTACCAACACTTGCAAAGTATAGAGTGTATATAATAGACGAGGTACATATGCTTTCAACAGGTGCCTTCAATGCATTACTAAAAACCTTAGAAGAACCACCAGAACATGTAAAATTTATACTTGCAACAACAGAACCACAAAAACTACTTGCTACAATACTTTCAAGATGCCAAAGATTTGACTTCAAAAAAATCTCAAATGAAGACTTAATAAAAAGAATGAAGACAGTATGTGAAGAAAGCAAAATTCAAATAACAGAACAAGCATTAAATCTAATCGCAGTACTTTCAGAAGGGGCAGCAAGAGACGCATTAAGTATCTTAGAGAGATGTTTACAAGATGGAGAAACAAATATAGACGAAAATAAAATAAAAGATTTAGTAGGAATACCAAAATTTATATATGTTTATAATATAATAAAAGGAATAATAGAAAAAGACATAGAAAAATCACTAAAATCAATAGACGAAGTAATAGAAGAAGGAAAAGACTTAAATAATTTTTTGTGGGAAATGATAAAACAAACAAAAGATATATTAATGTATAAAGTAAGTAAAAAGAATGAAATATATAGTGAAGAAGAAATAAAGCAAATTGCAGAACTCTCAGAGAAAGTATCAAAAGAAGAATTAATAAATATAATATACAGACTATCAGAATTAGAAAGTAAAATGAAATGGTCTTCACAAAAAACAATAATATTTGAAACAGAAATAATAAAATTGTGTATGAAACAAGATACGAAGGCATTAGAAGAAAGAATAGAAAAACTAGAAAAAGAAATCAAAGAAGGAGTAAAGGTACAGAATGTACCTCAGTCACAAGACACAAGATATGAGGCGCCAATGAGAAATACATACACTCCACAAAAAGTAGAAATGAAAAATACTACAAAAGTAGAAACTGTACAAAAAGAAACGGCAAAGGAATTTAAACCAGCACAAGAATTAGCAAATGGAAATATAATTACAAGTTGGCAAAATGTATTAAATGATTTGAAAAAACAAGGAAAAGTAATGCTATATGCTAATTTAATAGGAACAGAAGCAGTAGAAATAAATGATATGACAGTAGGGATAAGGTTTAATAATGGACTAAATTCATTTAGAAAAGAATTATTACAACAGCCAGAAAATATGAATGTTTTAACAAAAGAAATATCAGTTGTGTGTGGAAAGCCAATGCAAATAAAATTTGAAGATGCAAGCGGAACAAAATCAAAGCCACAAGTAAAAGAAGACAAAAAAGAAATTAAAGAAGAACATCTAGAAGTAAGCATAAATAATGCACAAGTCGAAGAGAAAGAAGAAACAGGAGAAGATTTATTAGAAGGGTTGGATATACCAATTAATTTTGTAGAAGAATAAGTTTCCAAAATAATAAGCATATTGCGTCGTTGAACTACAATTGAAATTAAATCAACGTGCAAAAAGCACGCCTCATTAATTTCAGTTTTGTTCGCCTAGCACTATACTAATTCTTTTGAAAACTGGTAAATTAAAGGAGGAAAAATAATATGTCAAAAGGAAGAGGAGGATTCCCAGGGGGAGCAGGTTTTGGAGGAATGAACATAAACAAACTAATGAAAGAAGCAAAGAAAATGCAAGCAGATATGGAAAAATCACAAGAAGAATTAACAGCAAAAGAATTTGAAGCAACAGCAGGTGGAGGAGCAATAAATGTTAAAGTAAGTGGAGCAAAAGAAGTAAAAGAAATAAAAATACAAAAAGACGTAGTAGACCCAGAAGATGTAGAAATGTTAGAAGACTTAATCTTAACATGTGTAAATGAAGCGTTAAGAAAAGTAGATATAGCACAAAGTGCAAGTCTTGGAAAGTATAATATACCAGGACTTATGTAAGAAAGGAAATAGACATGTCATACTATTCACCATCAATAGAAAAACTAATAGAAGCATTTGAAAGACTACCTAGTATTGGACATAAAACAGCAGTAAGACTTGCATTTCATATTTTAGACACAAATGAAGAAGAAATAACAGAATTCATAAATTCAATTACAAATGCAAAAAAAAATTTAAAATATTGTTCACAATGTTTTAATATTTCAGACACAGATCCATGCCCAATATGCGGTAGCCCTAAGAGAGATAAAAGTATAATATGTGTTGTAGAAGATGTAAAAGATGTAATAGCAATGGAAAGAACACATGAATTTAAAGGAGTATATCATGTACTACATGGCTCAATATCTCCAATGAATGGTATAGGCCCAGATGAAATAAAAATAAAAGAACTATTAACTAGAATTCAAAATGATAATGAAATAAAAGAAATAATACTTGCGACAAATCCTAGGGTAGAAGGAGAAGCAACAGCTATGTATATTTCAAAAATACTAAAGCCATTAGAAGTAAAAGTTACAAGAATAGCACATGGGATACCAGTTGGTGGTGATTTAGAATATACAGATGAAGTAACTTTAACAAAAGCACTAGAAGGTAGGCATGAACTTTAGAAAACTAAAGAAAATGAAAGAAAATAAGAGCAAATAAAAGGAAAATGAAGAAAAAGAAGGAAATTAAAAACATACAAAAATTGAATAAATAACCTATTTAATGTAAAATCTAATAGTAAGTGAAAAGCGTATTATCCGTAGGAAAACAAAGAAATAAAAAGGAGTGCCAAAGATAATATATGAGAAGATTTTTAATTGGTTTAAGGACAAGCATAAAAATAGTAGCTTTATTAGTAGTTAGTATGGTAATAATATTCACAATAGCAATGTGTGTATATAAACCAATATATAGTGTAACACTAAATGGAGAAATGATAGGATATAGTAGAGATAGAGCAACTTTACAAACAAAAATAAATGATTATACCCAAAAAGGACAAGGAGATGTGGCATTTATACAAATAGATGAAATGCCAGAATATAAGCTATGCTTTTTAAAAAGAGGTATAGAAACAAATGATGAGGAAATATATGAAAAAGTCATAAGTACAGGAGAAGCTTACTATAAATACTATGCATTAACCATAAATGGTGAAGAAAAATTATATGTAGAAACATTTAGTGATGCACAAGAAGTAGTAGATGCCTTAAAAGATAAAAACAGTAATAATTTAGATAGACTAGGAATAAAAGAAAGTTGGGCAACAGAAAAGAAAGAATATACAAATAAAGATACAGCAGTATCAGCATTATTTGAAGAAAAAATAGTAGTTGCTGCGGCTAATGAAGTTAAAGATACAAGTAAACCTTCAGCTTCAGAAACAAGCTCAAAGAGCAATGGAAAAGTAACAAAAGCGAAAATAGGAAAAGGATATAAATCAGCAGGAATAAACTTCATAAGACCAGTTTCAGGAACAGTATCTTCAAGATATGGACCAAGATGGGGAACAACACATAAAGGAACAGATATTGCAGCATCAACAGGAACACCTATAAAAGCGGCAGCAGCAGGAACAGTTACATTTTCAGGAAAATATTCAACTTATGGAAATTTAGTAATAATTTCGCATGGTAATGGAGTACAAACATATTATGGACATTGTAGTGTACTAAATGTTAAAGAAGGACAAAAAGTATCATCAGGACAAGTGATTGCAAAAGTAGGAAGTACAGGAAATGCAACAGGACCACATTTACACTTTGAGATAAGAATAAATGGGGTATCATATAATGCAGAACTATATATATAATAAATTAATAATAATTCAAGACACTTTTTCAAGTGTCTTGTTTTTAAGGAAAGGAATAAAAAAATGAGAATATTAATATTTTATGCAACATATGGAGGAGGGCATTTGAGTGCTGCAAATGCAATGCAAGAAGTAATAAAAAAAGAATATCCAGAAATAGAAACAGAAGTTATAGACTGTATGAAATACTTAAATAAAGTCATTAATGGAATAACAGTAAAAGGATATGAAGGATTGTCAAAAAGGATACCAAAAATGTGGGGGGGAATATATAAAGCATCAAGAAAAGGAGCTATTGCAGGATTTAGTAATGGTATAAACAAATTGCTTTCAAATAAACTAGGAAGATTAATAGAAAAAATAAATCCAGATTTAATAATATCAGCACACCCATTTTCAACTCAAATGTGTGGAATACTAAAAAAGAAGGGAAAATTAAAAGCACCAGTATCTACAATACTAACAGACTTTAAATATCATGAACAATGGTTAGTAAAACATGAATACTTAGAAAAATTTTTTGTATCAACAGAAAAAATGAAAGAAAGTTTAGTAAAATTTGGAGTAAAAGAAGAAAAAGTATATGCGACAGGACTTCCAATATCACAAAGATTTTTAGAAGAATTTGTTAAAAAAGAAATATTAAAGAGTTTTGAATTAAAAGAAAATCTAAAAACAATACTATTTTTTGCTGGTGGGAAAATGGGACTTACAAGAAAAAATATATTTACATTTATGGAAGTACTAGCAAAGAATTCAGATGATATACAGGTAGTTGCAGTATCAGGTAAAAATCAAAAGGTATATCAAAAATTTAAAGAAATAGCCAAAAATAAAGAAAATGTAAAAGTATTAGAATTTACAAATAAAGTGCCAGAACTAATGAGTATATCAGACATAGTAATAACAAAACCACGGAGGAATTACAGTATCAGAAAGTTTAGCATCAAAATTGCCAATAATAGTCATCAATCCAATACCAGGACAAGAAGAAGAAAATGCAGAATTCCTAGAAGAAAACGGTTTGGCGATATGGATAAAAAAGGATAATAATATAGAACAAGACTTAATGAATATAATAAGAGATGATAAAAAAATAGAACAAATAAGAGAAAATGTAACAAAATTTGGTAAACCAAATGCAGCAAAAGAAATATTAAACATAATATTAAAGTAAATAAGAAAAAAGAAGAATAAATTAAAATATTCAAATAAGCTCGGTTTCAACTAATCTGCGGATAAATTCTAAATAAATTTTTTGGCACCTTTCCACGGCAAACATGAACTCTTTCCAAAAAATTTATAAAGAATTTATACCTTGATTACTTCACATTCGCTTTATTTTCATATTTTAATTTATTCTTCTTTTATTTGTATAAATTTCCCAAATTAGTACAGAATATTAAAAAAAGCAAGGAGGAAAAGTATGGGAAAACTTACAGATTGGAAAAATAGATTAAAAGATAGACACATGTTTACAATAGTAATGGTAATAATAATATTGTTAATTTCAGTAATAGCACTTGGAATTTATACCTATAAAAAACAAAGAGAATTTAGAGAAGTTGCAGAAAATGACTATAATATGGCGTTTTATGAATTAGTAAACTATATGGAAGAAGTAGAAACATATCTTGCAAAATCGACAATAACTTCAACCCCAGAACATGCAGCGAAAACGTTGTCACATATATGGAGAGAAGCAGATTTAGCAGGAGTGTATTTAGCACAAATACCAATAAACAATGAAGGACTATCAAATGCACAAAAATTTTTAAATCAGGTTAGTGATTATAGTTATTCATTAGCAATGAAAACCATAAATAGAGAAGAATTAACAGATGAAGAATTAAAAAATTTAGAGCAAATGCATGAGTATTCAGTAGGGCTAAAAAATACATTAAATCAACTAGCAAATGAAATAAATGATGGAGAAATAAAATGGGGAGAACTAACAAAAGAAGGAACAAAAGCATTTGCACAGCAAGTAAGTAATATTGGGGCAGAAGGATTTGGAAATATAGAAGCAACCTTTGATGACTATACAGGTTTAATCTATGATGGGGCATTTTCAGAGCATATGACAAGCCCAGAAAGAAAAGGATTAACAGGAGAAAATATAGACGAAAATAAAGCAAAAGAAATAGTAAGAGAGTTTACAGGAACAAGTGAAGACAAAATATCAAGTAATGGACTTTCGGAAAATGGAAATATTGCATCATACAATTTTATAGTAAATGAAAACGAAAATTCAAAAAGTATATCAATTTCACAAAAAGGCGGACATGTAGTATACATGAATTATTATAGAGATATAGAAGAAGAAAAGATTCCAGAACAGGAGGCAATAGAAATTGGAAAAAAATTCTTAAGTGAAAAAGGATATAGTTCAATGAAGGAAACGTATTACCTAAAACAAGAAGGTACAATAGTAGTAAATTATGCAAATGAGCAAGATGGAGTAATAATATATCCTGATTTAATAAAACTAAAAATTGCATTAGACAATGGAGAAATATTAGGAATGGAATCAATAGGATATCTAAATTGTCATACAGAAAGAAAAATTGAAAAAAATATGATATCAGAAGATCAAGCAAAACAAAAATTAAATCCAAGAATAGAAATTCAAAGCCAAAAATTGGCAATAATTCCAACAGAATACAATACAGAAATATTATGCTGGGAATTCACAGGAAGAGTAGGAGATAATGACTTTTTAGTATATATAAATGCAAAAACTGGAAAAGAAGAAGACATTTTAATGATAGTTAATACCCCAAATGGAACACTTACAACATAAAAATTAAATAAAAATGAATAAAAAATAAAAAAATAGAAATAATAAAAATAGTATCTCAATTAGGAGGTAGAATATGAGTAAAAATAAAAATCTAATATCAGAAAAATTAAAAGAAGAAATAGCAAAAGAATTAGGAGTATATGATGAAGTAAAAAAAGAAGGCGGATGGAAAAATGTGTCATCAAAAACATGTGGTAGTATGGTAAAAAAAGCAATAGAAATAGCAAATAGAAGTGTAGAATAGTGATCAAAGAAAAAGTGTCAAGCAAAAATTTTGCTTGACACTTTTTCTTCTATATTATTTTACTTCACATTTTTAAATATATAACTATCAAAAATAAATTAATTATTGCAATTTTTATATTTTAAATATACAATAAATAAAAAAAGGAGGTACAAAATGCAAGAAATAAAGGTACATGGAATTTATAGACACTTTAAAGGAGACTATTATATAGTAGAAGGAATAGGAATACATAGTGAAACAAAAGAAAAATATGTGATATATAGAGGATTATATGGGGATACAGAAAAAGTATACTTAAGACCATATGATATGTTTTTATCAAAAGTAGATAGAGAAAAATACCCAAATGTAAAACAAGAATATAGATTTCAGTTACAAAAAATAGATAGTGTTTCTTCACAATTTAAGGGAGAATAGTACTAACAATGATTAATAAATGTGAAATATGTCCACATAAGTGCCAAGTAGATAGAGAAAATATATTTGGTAGATGCAAGGCAGGAAATAAAGTAGAAATTGGAGGAGTAAGCCTTCATAAATTTGAAGAACCATGCATAAGTGGAGAAAATGGTTCAGGAACAGTATTTTTCTCAAAATGTAATTTGAACTGTGTATTTTGCCAGAACTATGAAATAAGTGATTTAGGAAATGGAAAAATAATAGAAACAGAGGAGCTAGCAAATATCTTTCTAAAACAACAAGAAAATGGTGCAGAAAACATAAATTTAGTAAGTCCTACAATATATGCAGATAAAATAATAGAAGCGGTAAAAATAGCAAAAAATAAAGGCTTGAAATTACCCATAATATATAATACAAATGGATATGAAAATGTAGAAACATTAAAGGAACTAGAAGGCATAATTGATGTATATTTACCAGATTTAAAATATTATAATAATGAAATAGCTATAAAATATTCAAAAGTAAATGATTATTTTGAAATAGCAACAAAAGCAATACAAGAAATGTATAAACAAGTGCGGAAGTCCTAAATTCAATGAAAAAGGAATGATAACAAAAGGACTTATAATAAGACACTTAATATTGCCAAACAATATTGAAAATAGCAAGAAAATTCTAAAATGGATAAAAGAAAATATAGATGAAGAAGTGTATGTAAGTGTTATGACACAATATTTTCCAACATACAAATCAAAAGAATATCCAGAAATAAATAGAAAGATATCAAAAGAAGAATACAAGAAAATAGAGGATTATATATATAAATTAGATATAAAAAATGGATATATGCAGGATTATACAGAAGAAGACGAAGAGCAATATGTACCAAAATGGGAATATTAACAGGAAATACTAATAAAAGTTGACATAAATATAAACAAGGTATATAATATAACCATCAAATTGTATAAGGGGGGTACTAGTATGATTTCTCCAAGTCTTGGGATTAGTTGGTATAAACAACTTAATCCCAATGAACTCTCACCAGCACAATTTCAAAAACTTGAAAAAGAGTTACAGGAGAATCCGTTTTCGGACACGATATCTGACGAGCGTGTTGATTATCTGCTATGGTTAAATAACATGCCGTCAAGGCAAGAACTCTTTGCTAAGTTTTTGACGAACAAGTTACCCAAAGACGCCAAAGTTTTAGAAGTTGGAGGTGGAAGGACATATCGGTTATCAAGGGTTCTAAGTAAAACAGGATATATGCTTACATGCATCGATCCTAAATTGGACCTTTCGGTTCATAGTAATGTAAAGCTCATTAAAGAACGTTTCGATTACAGAACTGCAGACTTATCACTTTATGATTATGTCATAGCACAGGAACCTTGCGATGCGACCGAACATATCATAAGGGCTTGCTTAAATCAGAACGTACCATTCATAATCAGTTTGTGCGGAACACCTCACAGACTTATCTCTGGAAGAATGCCTGCTTCAGTTGATGAATGGTATGAGTATCTGATAAACATCGACAGTAGCAAAATGAGATTCCGAAATCTAAACATTTGTCCAATTACTACAACTCCCATCCTTAAAAGCAATCAGTTTTAGGGAAAAGCCAAACAGAAGTTCATATGAGCTTCTGTTTGGCTTTACTAAATAAATCATGTAACAATTTTGTTAAAAATTTTTCCAAATTATTTTATCCGTAGGGGTTGACAAGTTTTACAAGTACATGCTATAATATTTAACTGTATTAAAATCAAAAAAATTAGTTTAATTCTAAAAGAAGAGGAATTAAAATATGCCACTTTTATTTAGGGAGAGTATAGTTAGAAGCGGACTATGCTTTGAAAAGTAAAATGTATATTTTAAGAAGGACTTCTTTAAAGGTAAATTATAATCTAAAGCTTCACAAATTAAAACTTATTAAGGAGTGAAAACAATCCATGAAAGATGTAAAACATGAAAAATGCGTACGTAAAACGTTCGCAAAAATTGGCGACAGCATAGAAATGCCAAATTTCATTAAAGTACAAAAAGACTCTTATGAATGGTTTTTAAAAGAAGGACTAGGAGAAGTATTAAGAGATATCTCTCCAATAGTAGACTATTCAGGAAACTTAGTACTTGAATTCTTCGATTATTATATGGAAGACAAAACAAAATACTCACTAGAAGAAACAAAAGAAAGAGATGCAACATACTCATCAAGACTACATGTAAAAGTTAGACTAATAAATAGAGAAACAGGAGAAATAAAAGAACAAGAAATTTATTTAGGTGACTTCCCTATAATGACAGACAGTGGAACATTCGTAATAAATGGTGCAGAAAGAGTTATAGTAAGCCAATTAGTACGTTCACCAGGATGTTATTATACATCAGACTTTGATAAAACAGGAAAAAAAGTATTTACATCAACAGTAATGCCAATAAGAGGAGCATGGATAGAATATGAAACAGACTCAAATGACATATTCTACGCAAGAGTTGATAGAACAAGAAGATTACCAGTAACAACATTATTAAGAGCAATAGGATTAACAACAGACGAGCAAATAATAGAACTATTTGGAGAAGACGAAAAAATCTTAGCAACATTACAAAAAGACACAGTAAAAACTCAAGACGAAGCTTTAATTGAAATATATAAAAAATTAAGACCAGGAGAATTACCATCAGTAGACGCTGCAAGAAACTTATTCAATGGGTTATTCTTTGACGAAAGAAGATATGACTTAGCAAGAGTAGGAAGATATAAATTCAACAAAAAACTAAGCTTAGCTACAAGAATTACAAATCGAGTAGCATTTGACGACATAGTAGATGAGGAAACAGGAGAAGTATTTGCACAAAAAGATACAGTTATCACAGCAGAAGTTGCACGTCAAATACAAGACAGTGGAATAAATATTGTAAATGTAAAAGTAGAAGATAAAAAAGTTAGAATAATAGGAAATGGAACAGTAGATATACACAATGTTGTAAATATTGATTTAAGCGATTTAAATATCAAAGAAGAAGTAAATTATGCAATACTTAAACACATATTAGAAACAACAGAAGAAAAAGACCTAAAAAAAGCAATAGAAGAAAACTTAAGCGAATTAGTTCCAAAACATATAACAACTGAAGATATAATAGGTTCAGTAAGTTACTTACTAAACTTAGCACATAATTTAGGAAATGTAGATGATATAGACCATCTAGGAAACAGACGTATAAGAAGCGTTGGAGAACTTCTACAAAATCAATTTAGAATTGGTTTAACAAGACTAGAAAGAGTTGTAAGAGAAAGAATGACAATACAAGACTTAGATGTTGTAACACCACAAACACTAATCAACACAAAACCTATAACATCATCAATAAGAGAATTCTTTGGAAGTTCACAACTATCACAATTCATGGATCAAACAAATCCATTATCAGAATTAACACATAAAAGAAGAATATCAGCATTAGGACCAGGAGGACTTTCAAGAGAAAGAGCGGGATTCGAAGTAAGAGACGTACATTATACACACTATGGAAGACTTTGCCCAATAGAATCTCCAGAAGGACCAAACATAGGATTAATTTCAGCATTATCTTCATTTGCTATAATAAATGAATATGGATTTATAGAAACACCATATAGAAAAATAGATCCAAAAACACATAAAGTAACAGACGAAATAGTATACATGGCAGCATATGACGAAGATGGACACATTATAGCACAAGCAAATGAACCAGTAGGAGAAGATGGAAAATTTGTAAACTCAAAAATAAAAGTTAGATACTTAGACGAAGTAACAGAGGTTTCAGCAGATAGAGTAGACTACATGGATGTATCACCAAAGCAATTAGTATCAGTTGGAGCAGCAATGATACCATTCTTAGAGCACGACGACGCAAACCGTGCACTTATGGGAGCGAACATGCAACGTCAAGCAGTACCGCTAATGATTACAGACTCTCCAATAGTAGGAACAGGAATAGAATACAAAGCAGCAAAAGACTCAGGAATAATGATACTTGCAAAATCAAATGGTGTAATCAAAAAGGTTACAGGAGACGAAATAGTATTAGAAGCAGACAATGGAGACATAGAAAACTATAAATTACGTAAGTTCAAGAGAACAAATGGTGGAACATGTATTAATCAAAAACCAATAGTAGTAAAAGGTGAAAAGGTTAAAGCAGGAGACGTTATAGCAGACGGACCATCTACACAAAATGGAGAAATGGCACTTGGTAAAAACGTAATAATAGCATTCACAACATGGGAAGGTTACAACTACGAGGATGCTATCCTACTAAGTGAAAGACTAGTAAAAGAAGATGTATACACATCTATCCATATAGAAGAATATGAATGTGACTGTCGTGATACAAAACTTGGACCAGAAGAAATAACAAGAGACATACCAAATGTTGGAGAAGATGGACTAAAAGATCTAGACGAAAATGGAATTATAAGAATAGGTGCAGAAGTTAGACCAGGAGATATACTAGTTGGAAAAGTTACTCCAAAAGGAGAAACAGAACTTACAGCAGAAGAAAGACTACTTCGTGCAATATTTGGAGAAAAAGCTAGAGAAGTAAGAGATACATCACTTCGTGTACCACATGGAGAATCAGGAACAATCGTAGACGTAAAAGTATTCACGAGAGATAATTCAGACGAATTAGGACCTGGTGTAAATCAAGTAATAAGATGCTATATAGCACAAAAAAGAAAAATATCAGTTGGAGATAAAATGGCTGGACGTCATGGAAACAAGGGTGTAGTATCAAGAATATTACCAGTAGAAGATATGCCATTTATGCCAGATGGAACACCAGTAGACGTAGTACTTAACCCATTAGGTGTGCCTTCACGTATGAACTTAGGTCAAGTTCTCGAAGTACACTTAGGAGGAGCAGCAAAAGCATTAGGATTTAAGATTGCAACACCAGTATTCGATGGTGCAACAGAAGAAGAAATAGTAGAATTACTAGAAAAAGCTGGAAAAGCACCAAATGGAAAAACAATTCTTTATGATGGAAGAACAGGAGAAGCATTTGATAAGCCAATAACAGTTGGTGTTATGTATATGTTAAAACTACACCACTTAGTAGATGACAAGATACATGCTCGTTCAACAGGACCATACTCACTAGTTACACAACAACCATTAGGAGGAAAAGCACAATTTGGTGGACAGAGATTTGGAGAGATGGAAGTTTGGGCACTAGAAGCATATGGAGCATCACATACATTACAAGAAATGTTAACAGTTAAATCAGACGATGTAGTAGGAAGAATAAAAACTTATGAAGCAATAGTAAAAGGAGAAAACATTCCAGAACCAGGAGTACCAGCAGGATTTAAAGTGTTAATAAAAGAACTACAAAGTTTAGGACTAGATGTAAGACTATATTCACAAGACAATAAAGAATTAGAACTAAAAGAAAACATAGAAGAAGGAATAGACTTCAACTTAGAAAAAGAGCAAAAAGAAAAATTAGAATTAGAAGAAGACGAACTAGCAGAAGGATATGAAGAAGAAACACTTGATGAAGACGAGTTAGTAGATGAAGATGAAATCTTTGACGATGAAGATGTAATTGGAGACGAAGACGATATGCTAGACGACGAACTTCTAGACAGTGAAGAAATATTTGACAATGATTTGGCAGAAGAGAATATTGAAGACAGTGAAGACAACTAAATTTTTGAAATAAACGTCGTCTTGCTTCGTTGCTACTCGGACAAATTTCCAATCAACGTGCACAAGCACGTCTCATGGAATATTTGCCTCATGCGCCTAGCAATACTCGTTTCTTTCAAAAATTACAACTAACAATTGAATAATAAATTCTAAAGGAAATAAAAAGCGACAAAAGAAATTGCAAGAACAGGGGATAGTCTTTTTTACCCCTTTAGAATTAACGAGAAATTTTATAGGGGGTCTAAATTTTGGACGAATTAGAATTGTTTGATAAATTAAAAATAGGACTTGCATCTGACGAAAAAGTAAGAGAATGGTCAAAAGGTGAAGTAAAAAAACCAGAAACAATAAATTATAGAACATTAAAACCAGAAAAAGACGGACTATTCTGTGAAAGAATATTCGGACCAGTTAAGGACTGGGAGTGCCATTGTGGTAAATATAAAAGAGTTAGATATAAAGGAATAGTTTGTGACAGATGTGGCGTAGAAGTTACAAAGGCAAAAGTAAGAAGAGAAAGAATGGGACATATAGAACTTGCAGCCCCAGTTGCACATATTTGGTACTTCAAAGGAATACCAAGTAGAATAGCACTACTTCTTGACATATCTCCAAGAAGCATAGAAAAAGTAATATATTTTGCTTCATATATAGTTACAGACAAAGGAACATCAGGCTTAATAAAAGGTCAAATACTAAACGAAAAAGAATATGGAGAAGCAGTAGAAAAATATGGTAGAGGAAGCTTCAAGGCAGAAATGGGAGCAGCAGCAATCAGAAAACTACTAGAAGAAATTGACTTAGATAAATTAGCAACAAAAATTAGGAAAGAAATAGAAAAAGCAAGTGAACAAAAAAAGATTAAACTTGCAAAAAGACTTGATACAATAGAATCATTTAGAATATCAGAAAACAGACCTGAATGGACAATAATGAATGTAATACCAGTAATCCCACCAGATTTAAGACCAATGGTACAATTAGACGGTGGTAGATTTGCAACATCAGACTTAAATGATTTATATAGAAGAGTAATAAACAGAAATAACAGACTAAGAAGACTATTAGAATTAGGAGCACCTGAAATAATAGTAAGAAACGAAAAGAGAATGCTACAAGAATCAGTAGATGCTCTTATAGATAATGGAAGACGTGGAAGACCAGTAACAGGAGCTGGAAATAGACCATTAAAATCATTATCAGATTTACTAAAAGGAAAACAAGGTAGATTTAGACAAAACTTATTAGGAAAGAGAGTTGACTACTCAGGACGTTCAGTTATCGTAGTAGGACCAGAATTAAAAATATATCAATGTGGTTTACCAAAAGAAATGGCAGTAGAACTATTTAAACCATTTGTAATGAAAGAACTTGTAAAACGTGGCTTAGCACACAATATTAAAAATGCAAAAAGAATGGTAGAAAAATTAAGACCAGAAGTATGGGATATATTAGAAGAAGTTATAAAAGATCATCCAGTACTATTAAACCGTGCACCAACTCTACACAGATTAGGAATTCAAGCATTTGAACCAGTACTTGTAGAAGGAAGAGCAATAAAACTACATCCATTAGTATGTACAGCATTCAATGCAGACTTCGACGGAGACCAAATGGCAGTACACGTTCCACTATCACCAGAAGCACAAGCAGAAGCTAGATATTTAATGTTATCAGTAAATAACTTACTTAAACCACAAGATGGTAAACCAGTAACAGTACCAACACAAGATATGATACTAGGAAGTTATTACTTAACAATGCAAGTAGACGGAGAAAAGGGAGAAGGAATGTACTTCAAAGATGAAGACGAAGCATTACTTGCATACCAAAATGGTGACTTAGAGTTACATGCAAAAGTAAAAATAAGAAGAAGCAAAGAAATAGATGGAGAAATAAAAACACAAACAGTTGAAACAACAGTTGGAAGAATTATATATAATCAAGGAATTCCACAAGACTTAGGATTTGTAGATAGAAGTAAAGAAGAAAATCTATTCAAACTAGAAATAGATTTCCCGGTTGTAAAGAAAAACCTAGGAACAATAGTTGCAAAATGTATAAATAGACATGGATTTAGCGAAACAGCAGAAGTATTAGACTATATCAAATCAATAGGATATAAATACTCAACAAAAGGAGCTATCACAGTTTCAGTTGCTGATGTAAGCGTTCCAGACTCAAAACAAGAAATATTAGACAAAGCAGAAGCAGAAGTTGATAATGTAACAAAACAATATAAACGTGGATTAATTACAAACGAAGAAAGATATTTATCAACAATTAAAATATGGGAAAAAGCAACAGATGACGTAGCAGAAGCTATGAAAGACAACTTTGATGAATTAAACCCAATATACATGATGGCACAATCAGGAGCAAGACGGAAACATGAACCAGTTAAGACAAATTGCAGGTATGCGTGGACTTATGGCAAACACATCAGGAAAAACAGTAGAAATTCCTATAAAATCATGCTTCAGAGAGGGACTTGATGCGCTAGAATACTTCATATCTTCACATGGTGCTAGAAAAGGTCTAGCAGATACAGCCCTAAGAACAGCAGACTCTGGATACTTAACAAGAAGATTAGTAGACGTAAGCCAAGACATAATAGTAAGAGAAGAAGATTGTGGAACACAAGAAGGAATAATAGTAGCAGATATTAAAGACGGAAATCAAATAATAGAAAAACTACAAGAAAGACTAGAAGGAAGATATCCATTAGAAAATATCATACACCCAGAAACAGGAGAAGTAATAGCAGATACAGATACAATGATAGACGACATAATAGCAAAACAAATAGTAGATAGTGGCATAACACAAGTAAAAGTACGTTCATCATTAACATGTAGAACAAAACATGGAGTATGTAGTAAATGCTATGGTATGGGACTTGCAACACGTACAAAAGTAAATATAGGAGAAGCTGTTGGAATAATAGCTGCACAATCAATAGGGGAGCCAGGAACACAGCTTACAATGCGTACATTCCACATGGGAGGTGTTGCAGGAGGAGATATTACACAAGGTCTTCCTAGAGTTGAAGAATTATTCGAAGCTAGAAAACCAAAGGGACTTGCAATAATTTCTGAAATAGCAGGAAAAGTTAAAGTAAAAGAAGAAGGAAACAAAAAAGAAATTATAGTAAAAGGAAAAGAAGAAGCAAAAACATATACAATACCATTTGGAGCTAAGCTAAGAGTAAAAGAAGGCGATGAGATAGAGCCAGGAGCACAATTAATAGAAGGTTCTATAAATCCAAATGAAATACTTACAATAAATGGACCAGAGGGAGTATATAGATACTTAACACAAGAAGTACAAAAAGTGTATAGAAACCAAGGTGTTGATATCAATGATAAGCACATTGAAGTTATAGGAAGACAAATGCTTAAGAGAGTAAGAGTACAAGACCCAGGAGATACAGGACTATTTGGAAATTCATTAGTTGATATGTACGAATTTGAAGAAATAAATAAACAGACAGTAGAAAATGGTGGAAGACCAGCAACGGGACATAGAGCACTACTTGGAATAACTAAAGCATCACTTGCAACAGAAAGTTTTCTATCAGCAGCATCATTCCAAGAGACAACAAAGGTATTAACAGAAGCGGCAATAAAGGGAAAGACAGATCCATTAATAGGATTAAAAGAAAACGTAATTATAGGAAAACTAATACCAGCAGGAACAGGATTATCACAATATAAAGATATAAAAATCAACACAGAAGAAGAACCAGAAGACGAAGATCAATATACTGGTATAGTTGGATAAATAGCAATAAAAAAATAGCGGAATATCCGCTATTTTTTATTACATAGGAAAAATTATTAACAATTTGCTTACAGAAATTTTCATTCAAACTTTATCAATATATATAGAAAAATTATAAAAACTGTGATAAACTAAAAAATGCGAAAGAGAGTGGAAAAATGGAAATAGAAAAGCTATTACAAAAAGGCGAAAAGATAATGTTAAAAATAAAACATAATGGAAAATATTATATAAAAGTAATTATAAAAGATAATTCAATAAAATATTACGAAGTTTTGGAAAACTCTATAAAACAAGTGGAAGATAATCATTTACTTGAACATTTTAAAAATATGTATGAAACACAAGAGAGTGATATTATATATAAATAGGGAGTAAGTTTATGAAAAGCGAGAGACAATTAAATGTAATACTAAGAGAAAGCATAAAACGAATATCAATTGAGTACTTAGAAGGCTGTGAAGAATTTGTACAAGTATTTGGAAAAGGCTTTGTCGCAAGACAGTTCGAAGAAAATGTAATAGACGTTTATTCCAATGAAAAAAATGAAGAGTGTTCGGGTTATTATGCTTTAGAAGATAGATCGATAACCATATGCTCTTCAGGGAAAAATGATAAATTATTAACTCCAATGGAAGTAGAACATGACGAAGATATAAAAGGAACAAGTGTACATGAAACAATACATGGAATACTTGTAAGAGGAGTAAAATCAAGAAATAAAGCTGAAATTGCAATAGACAATATTAGGAAAATACTAGGAATTAAACAAATTGGTTATAAAATTGGAACAGGGATTCTTGAACAAAGACCAGATGGGTCTGAAATAGCTATAGGACTTAACGAAGGATTAACAGAATGGATTTGTAAAATAGCAGGGCTAAAGGCAAATTCATATAAAAACCTAGTAAAAATTATAGAACTACTAGAAGTTGCAATTGGTACTACAAATGTAATGAGGCTAGGAAAAGGCAATGTAGAAAAAAATGTAACTAGAATTTTAGGAATGTCAAAAAGAGAATGTGAATTTTTTCTTAGATTAGGAGATCAAGAATGTACATTAGGGAGAAATAGTAGCTTTTTTGCAAGAGTAATAAACAGACTAGGAAAAGAAATAAATCCAGAAAATTTAAGAAAATTAAAAGAAGATTCTAGAATTAAAACCTTTTTAGAGAGCGAAGAATTCAAATTAGCAATTCAAGAAAGGGGACAAGATAAAGAAGGAGAAATTATATTAGAATATGCAAGAGAGCAATTAGAAGATATAGGATATGCCAGAAGAACAAATCTACTAATGATACATAGCACTATATTTGATAAATATTTCAAAAAAGAATTTGAACAAATACAAGATAGTCAAGAAATTTCATATGAACAAATACAAAGATTTGAAGAAATAGTTGAATTAATGGAACAAGACACAGGAGATAAGAACGAAGAAAGATATTCTTCAATTAAATTCCAAAGGGAATTTAAACAAATGTTAGAAAGATACTTAACAGAATTTTATCAAGGAGCAGTAAGAGAATATCAAGAAGGAAGATTATCAAGTAGTAGAATAAAGGAATATTATAGTAAAGCCATGGGAATAGACGTAAAAGTCAGAGATGGATTAATGAAAGTATTAGCAAGTGAAATGAACCCAGAGCATCCAGAAGCAATATCATGGCTTATATCTGACTTGTGTGCAAATGGAGAAATAGATGATATATATAGATATTCAATTCAAAAAGTTAAGACAGAAGAAGCAGAAAGAACAATATACTTAAAAGATGGAGAAATGGTAGCAACAATGTATTCGCCAATAGAGAAAAAGCTAGAAAAGGCTAGTAATAAAAGAGAACAATTTGAATTTACTCTAACAATGGATGAAGAATTTGAGGATATAATAAGTAACTTTTCAAAATTAAAAGAAGAAACAGAAAAGGCAGACCCAAATGCAATAATTCAGATTTCAGATAGAATTATCAGGATTAGAGGAGTAAATGGAGTAAAATTATATATGATAGAAAAAGGGCAAATAGTACCAGCAGAAAATGTCCAAGAAATAGAATTTGAAATTGCAGAGGAAAGAAGCAAAGCAGAATTAGCAATAAGAAAACCAATAGACAGAATAAGAGCATATCTATTTAATAGAAGACAAGAAGCATCAGGAAAAAGATTAGAAACAAGAATGCAAAGAAGTGAGTTCAAATCAAGAGTTAGAAATATGTCAAACTATACTATGGAACCAGTTGCAAGAAACAAAAATTGTAACTCAAGAATTGAGAAAAAACATATAGAAAACGAAGAAATTAGGTAAAAAATATTCACAAAACGAATATTATAATATCGGAAGGAAATTAAAACATGAAAGAACTAAAAGTAAAAGAGATACTTAAAATATGTAATGCGGAGCTACTATCAGGAAGTGAAGAAGAAGTTTTAGAAAACTTTAAAAAAGATACAAATGAAATACAAGAAGGAGATACATATATTGGAATACAAGGGGAAAGAGTAAATCGGAAGTATATTTTTTGAAACAGCTTTTGAAATGAAAGCAAAAGCGGTAATTGTCCAAGATATAGAAATAAGTAAAGACCTTTTAGAAAAATACAAAGATAAGATAATAATAAAAGTTAAAGACACAATAAAAGCAATGCAAGAAATAGCAAGATGTAAAAGAGAAAAATACAATATACCAGTAATAGGTGTAACTGGAAGTGTTGGAAAAACTAGTACAAAAGATATATTAGGAAGCATAATGGCAAAAAAATATAAAACATTAAAAACAGAAGGAAACTATAATAATCATATAGGAGTGCCATTAACAATATTAGGATTAAAAGACCATACAGCAGCAGTTATAGAAATGGGAATGAACCATTTAGGAGAAATAAGCAAATTAACCAATATTGCAAAACCTACAATGTCAGTAATTACAAATGTAGGAACAGCACATATTGGGGAATTAGGCTCGAGAGAAAACATATTAAAAGCAAAATTAGAAATATTAGAAGGCATGGAAAAAGAAGCACCGATAATTATAAATAATGACAATGATATGTTACATAATTGGTATTTAGAAAATAAAGGAAAAAGGAATATTATAACATATGGAATAGAAAACAAAAGTGATATAATGGCAGAAAATATCTATACTGACGAATATGGCAGTAAATTTACAGTAGAAATAAAAGGAAAAACATATAAAGTAGAAATAGATATTGGAGGAAAGCACTTTATACAAAATAGTTTATGTGCAATATGTGTTGGACTAGAAAATAAAATACCGATAGAAGATATAATAGAGCGGAATAAAAGAATTCAAACTTACCAAAAGAAGAATGGAAATAATAAAAGGGATAAATAATTCTACAATAATAAATGATAGTTATAATGCAAGCTATGACTCAATGAAAGCAGCAATAGAATACCTAAATGAACTAAAAGGTGGAAAAAGAATAGCAGTACTTGGAGATATATTAGAAACAGGAAAATTTGGAGAAGAAATACATAGAAAAGTAGGAGAAGAAGTAGCTAAGAATAAGCCAGAAATATTAATAACAGTAGGAGAACTTGCAAAATATATTGCAGAAGCAGCAAATAAACAAGGCATGGAAAAAGAAAAAATCTTTATCTATGATACAAAAGAAAAAGCAATAGGAAAATTAAAAGGAATAATAGAGCCAAATGATTTTGTATTAATTAAAGCTTCAAATTCTATGAAGTTTGAGGAAATTGTAAAAGAAATTATCGGAAATTAATTATATTAAATATTCAAAGATAATAATATTAAAAGAGTATAATTCACAGCTATATGATCTAAAAGTCCGTGCAAGGTGATTAATTAATAATTTTTCGATAGACGTTGGGGTGACCACTTTAGAAAATGTTTGAGCGTAAGCGAATTACATTTTCTTAAGAAGGGGACGCAAGAAAAATTATTAATAATTACCTGTTGCAGGACATTAATAATTTTTAAAGCTGTGAATTATAACAAAAATAGGAGGAATTTTTTATGAAAATTGCAGTTATATTTGGAGGTATGTCTTCAGAACACGACGTATCAGTCGTATCAGGTACATCAGTACTAAAAAATTTAGATAAGGAAAAATACGAAATCACACCACTATATATAGATAAAGATGGAACTTGGTATAAATACACAAAAAATGTTAAAGAAATAGAGGTAGCAACGATAGGTGATAAACTACAAGAGTTAGAAAAAATAGAAAACGTTTTAGAAGAATTAAAAAAGCAAGACGTTTTATTCCCAGTAATGCATGGGTTATATGGAGAAGATGGAACGATACAAGGATTATTTGAAATAATAAAGAAGCCTTATGTAGGTTGTGAAGTATTAGCATCAAGTGTAGCCATGGATAAAATATATACAAAAATAATTATAGATAGAGCAGGGATAAGTCAAGCAAAATCAGAATATATTAGAAAATTCAAGGATAAATACATATATATAGACAAAAATTTCAATGAAACAATATGTGATATAGAAGAAATAGCAGAAAAAATAGAACAAAGTTTACCATATCCAATGTTCATAAAGCCTTCAAATTCAGGTTCAAGTGTTGGAGTAACAAAAGCCGAAAATAAAGAAGAACTAAAAAAGGCAATAGAAGTTGCAGGGAAATTCGACAAAAAAATATTAATAGAAAAAGGAATAATAGGACATGAAGTAGAATGTGCAGTACTTGGAAATGAAGAAGTCATAACATCTAGAGTAGGAGAAATAAAAGCAGCAGAAGAGTTTTATAGTTTCGATGCGAAATATAAAAATCAAGAATCTAAAACCTTGATACCAGCAGAAATACCATCAGAAACAGAAGAAGAAATAAGAAAATTAGCAATAAAAGCTTTTAAAGCAATAGATGGAAAAGGCTTATCAAGAGTAGACTTTTTTGTAGAAGAAGGAACAGGAAAAATAATTCTAAATGAGATAAATACTTTACCAGGATTTACTCAAATAAGCATGTATCCAAAGCTATTTGAAAGTGTAGGAATAAAATATAGTAAATTATTGGATAAATTGATTGAATTGGCGATAGAATCATGATATAATGCAATTGTTTGAAAAATAAGTTTCCCATAAAGGAAGGATGTTAAATGATATTTAAGGATTATTATAAGATACTAGGATTTGAAACAAACAGAGTATCAATAGAAGAAATAAAAATTGCGTTTAGAGAACAAGCAAAAAAATACCATCCAGATTTAAATGAAGGTTCTGGAATTGCAGAAGAAAGATTTAAAGACATAAATGAGGCGTATAGAAAATTGTCAAATCCAGCAAGTAAAAGAAAATATGATAGAAGTTGGAATAGTAATATTGGAAAGAAAAGAAATAGAGAACAGAACGCAAGAAATATTAATCAAAGTGATACAGTTTTTGGAGAAGTGATAAATATGTTTTTTGGAGCAAAAAAAGAACAAGAAGAAAAGCCAAAAAAAGGAAAAGTTAAAACACAAATAAAAGGAGAAAACATAGAAACAGCAATAAATGTAAATATAGAAGAAGCCTTTTTTGGAGGTACAAAAAAGGTATCTTTACGTGCAATAGATCGGTAAAATGAAAACATTTGCTGTAAAAATCCCAGCAGGAATTAGAAATGACGAAAAAATAAGATTAATAGGACAGGGAAAAAACGGAGAAAATGGTGGAAAAAATGGAGATCTTCTAATTAAGATAAATATAGACAAAGATAACAAATTTAGGCTAGAAGGCTGTAATATTTATACAAGTTTAAATTTAACACCTTGGGAGGCGGCTCTTGGAGAAAGAATTTCTATTGAAGGAATAGACAGTACAGAAACAGTTTACATACAAAAAGGTATCCAAAGTGGGGACAAGATAAAAATACAAGGAAAAGGATATAAAGACGGCAAAGGTGGAAGAGGAGATTTAGTGGCAGAAGTAAAAATAATGGTACCTAAGAACCTAACACAAGAAGAAACTAGAATGTATCAAAAATTAAAAGAGATATCAACCTTTAACCCTAGATAAATGGGTGATTTGGGCTTGACAATTACATAAAAATGATGTATAATTTATTATAGTGTAAAAAATTATGTGAATTTTACAAAATTTTGACTTTATGAGATTTGTTGTTAATTTACAGTAATTAGTAGAAACAAAAGATAAACTAGTATAAATTTGGAAAGAGGTGCAAAAATGGATATAATACAAGGAAAACATTTTAGCATAACAGATCCTAAAGGAGTAAATACAGTAATATATCAAATACACAAAACCAAGAAAGAATTTTTAAATGAATATCCTAAATACACAGTAGAAAGATTAGACTTCACATCAGAAATAAGAGGAGATTCAACTAGAAAAACATATTTCGTAGACAATTTATATCCAGAGGGAAATCAATTAGCAATATTTTCATTTGGAAAAGAGAGAGTAGTAATTAACATGGGAGTACTACAAAATGATGAAGTAAAAATCAGTAGAAAACCAGTACCATTCAAATTTGACACTTTATATTCAAAAGAAGAAAATGAATATAAAGAAGTTAAATATACCCCTAATTTAGATAGGGACATAACAATTATAGATCCAGAAACAGCAGAGGAAGTAAAGCCAAGGCTATATTTTGATGAAAAAACAAATGAAGTAAAAGGAAAATGTAAATTAAAACCATATAAATCTTATTTCGCATTCGAAATAAGAGAAAACTAGGAGGTTGAAAATGGCTGATAAAAAGAGAATTCAAGAAGCTATGAGAAATGGAGTGTTTGAATCTCCAGTAGGTAACAGATTGAGAATTGCTGGAACAGAGCTAAAATCAAATGAGAAGGGATATGAGATAACAGTAGGAGAAGACATTATTAAAAAATTAAATGTATTAGGAATCAATCAAAGAGAAGACGGAACAATGGTAATACCAGTACATAATACAGAAAAGACAGTTGCTAAGGTATCTCAGGAAGAAAGATAGAACAAAAGAGTAGGTGGAATATATGCACTATAAAATACAAGGAGCTATAAGAAGAAACAAAAATAGATTTATAATTTTCTTTGTACTATGGCTATTTATGGCCATAGTACTTATTGCGCCAATGGCTTATGCACAAAAACAAGCAACAATAGATGGCGTTTTTAATTTCGGACAATTTATAACAGAGCTTGGAACTACATTTTCAAACTTTGGAGAAGTATTACGGAACATTTGAAAGCTATGCAAAAGAGTTTTTTAGCTTATTATGGAAATTTACAATAGTATATGCAATATTTATGTTTGTAGGATTTGTAAAAACAGCACCAAAAAATGAATATTCAGATATAGAGCAAGGCTCAAGTGACTGGGCGAGATCACGGAGAACAATATAAAGTATTAAGCAGAAGTAAAGGAATAATACTTGCAGAAAATAATTACTTACCAGTAGATAAAAGAGGAAACGTAAATGTATTAGTAGTTGGACGGATCAGGATCTGGTAAATCAGCATCTTTCTCAATACCAAATGCTTATCAGATGTTAGGTTCATATGTATTTACTGATCCAAAGGGAGAACTATATGATAAAACAGCCGGATTTTTACAAAAAAATGGATATGAAATCAAAGTATTAAACTTAGTAAGGCCACAAAATAGTGATGGATATAACCCTTTAATGCATATATCATCAGAATTAGATGTAGACGTAATTGCAAATACAATAGTAAAAGGGCAAAAATCAGAAGCAGGAAATTCAGATCCATATTGGGACGACATGGCAGAAATGCTATTAAAGGCTTTAATATACTATTTAATAGCAACAAGACCAGAAGAAGAACAAAACTTAGCCAGTTGTGCAGAACTTGTTAGAGCAGCAAATACTAATGGTGGAAATAACTTACTATCAGAACTTATGAGTCAACTTCCATATGATCACCCAGCAAGAATGTACTATAAATCAATAGAAATAGCACCAGAAAAAACATATGGATCAATCCTAAGCTCATTACAATCAAAACTTGGTAAATTCGATTCAAAAGAGATAGCAGAATTGACATCAACAGATACAATAGATTTTGAAGAAATAGGAAAAAAGAAAACAGCAGTATATGTTATATCTTCAGACACACATACAGCATATGACTTTTTATTAACAATATTCTTCGCACAAATGATACAACAATTATATGATTTTGCAGACTTACAAGGTGGTAAACTACCAATGCCAACATACTTTATACTAGACGAGTTTGCAAATATAGGAAAAGTGCCAGACTTTGACAAGAAAATATCAACAAGTAGAAGTAGAAAAATACAGTTTAGCGTAATATTACAGAACTTAGATCAGCTAGAAGCAGTATATGAAAAATCATATGAAACAATAATCCGGAAACTGTGATACACATGTATTTTTAGGAAGTAACTCACAAAAAACAGTAGAATATTTCTCAAAAGCACTAGGCGAAAAAACAGTTTCGAGAGATAGCATATCAGTAAATAAAGACAGACAAAACTGGATGCAAGGAAAATCAGTATCAGATCAAATAAATGCAAGAGCACTATTAACACCAGATGAGCTTAGAAGATTTGATAATGACTATTGTATAATATTTGAAAAAGGGGTAAAACCAGTAAAAGCAAAAAAATATTATTACTTTACAAAGCCAGAAGCAAAGAAGCTTGCAGAAGTAACTTTAAGCCATAATGAGCCAAGAGATTTGGATAGAGGAGAATGGAGAAAATATAACCCATACAATCCTTATGTACCAGAAGACCAGAAAAAAGGTGGAGGACAGGACTTAAAAGTAGAAAGCCTAGATGAATTATTTGAAGAAGAAAAGAAAGAAGAAGCACCATTGCTTCCACAAGAAGAAGTGAAAGAAGAACCAAAACAAGAACAAGAAAAGGTAGAAAACGAAGTAGACTTACAAGCAGAACTAGAGGCAAAGTTTGACGAATTGTTTGGAGAAATATAGTAATAAAGATTAGGGCAAAACCTAATCTTTATTTTTTTCCTAATATATGATATAAAATAAAATAGAAAGGTTAAAAGGTAAGGTATATGAAGAAAAAAATAATAGTAGGAATTTTAATTACAGTAATAGCTATTAGTGCAATAATTTTTATCTACTATAAAACAACAAATAACGAAAAATACTCAAGGACTTTCAAAGAATTAACTAACACAGAAGGAATAGTAAAACTAATGACGTTAGAAGACGAAGTAACAGATAACGCAATATGGTGTGGGACATTTCAATTAATATGGAATGACCTAAAAAATGACTTAGCAAAACAAGATATAGTATTTACACCACAATTAAAAGTAGTAGAGAATTTAAACAAAGAAACATTTACAGCAGAAAATTTATCAGAAAGTGACTACTATAAAATATATGGAAAACCAACAATAGAGCTAAAAAATAAGATAGAAAAAGAAATAATAGAGAAATTTAATGAAACAAGTAATATATTAAATGATTTTGATTGGGAAAGAAATGGAGATAATGATTATTTCCTATATTCAATGCTAAAAAAAGAATTTCAATTTGAAAAAGCATTTAAAGATTTAGGTACAGGAAAATTTAAAGACTATGAAGATATAAGTTACTTTGGAATACCTGAACATGGGGAAAACAGTGCTTTAAGAGGACAAATAGAAGTATTATACTATAACACAGAAGACGACTTTGCAATAAAACTAGAAACAAAAGAAAAAGAAGAAGTAATACTTTGTAAAAATCCAGAAGGAAAGACTTTTAATGAAATTTATCAAAAAATCGACGCTAAGCAATATACGAAAACCGAAGGTATAATAGGAATTATAGAAGATAGTAAAGTAAAAGAGGGAGAAATAGTACAAATACCAAATTTAAGTATTAGTGAAAAAGTAGAATTTAAAGAAATAGAAAATAACCCCTTTTCTTTTTCTAATGGAGCTAATTGCTATATAGAAAAAGCAATGCAAACAATACAATTTGAACTAGACAGAACAGGAGGAAAAATAAAAAGTGAAGCAGGTATGATGAATCAAGAAATGGGGTTGCCATATGCAAATAGAGAATTTCGTATAGACGATACATTTGCAATATTCTTAAAAGAAAAAGGAAAAGCTACTCCATACTTTGCAGCAAAAATAAGCGATATAACAAAATTTCAATAATCATTAAAAGGAAAATAAAATGAACAAAATAAATGAAAAAGAACTAAAACTAATATTTATAGAACTGAAGAAAGGCAACAAAAAAGCCTTTGAAGAATTATACTCAAAATATAATAAATTAGTATATGGCATAGCGTCTAGTATATTAAAAAATAAAACAGAAGCAGAAGATGTAATGCAAACAGTATTTACAAAAATATACTCAATAGAAAAAGAAAAACTCCCAACAAAGAACGAAGCAAGTTGGCTATATACATTAACAAGAAATGAAACAATAGCTCTAATTAGAAAGAAAAAAGATACTATAAATTTAGAAAAAATATATGAAATAGAAAATAATAATGCGGAAATAGATAGCATAATAGATGAGGAAGTATATAACAAATTGATAAATGGTTTAACCGAAAGGGAAAAAGAAATAATCTCACTAAAAATATTAGCAAAATTAACCTTTAATGAAATATCAAAACTAATAAATGAGCCAGTAGGAACAGTAAAATGGCGATATTATAAAACAGTAAATACTTTAAAAATACTAATAACTAACTTAGGTATGTTTGTAATAACTCTTATTATAGGAATTAAAGTTTTATTAAATAAAAAACAAATAAAAAACTCAGAGAAAATACCTAATACTATTAACTATCAAACAGAAGGTAAGAAAGAAAATTCAATTTCAGAAGAGCAAAAAGGAGAAATAAAAAATAATATAGAAACAAATGAAATAGTAGGAGTAGTAAATAAAGAAAGCAATTATAATAATTTTGGAATAGGAATACTAGGAATTTCAGGAATATTTTTAATAATAACATTAATTTTTTCTATTTTTTTAATAAAACACCAACCAAAAACAAAACCTAAAACGTCTAAATAATAGAAAGGTTAAATAGGTGAAAATATGAGTAAAAACGTAAAAACAATTATAGGAATAATTATTATAATTGCAATAATAGGTTTTGTGATATGTTATATGGGTTTTAGCGAACAAACAAATAATGAATTGACAAATCTAAGTGAAATAAAAACCACAGAAGGAATAAAAACAGTAATGACACTAGGAGACGAAGTAGAAGACAATACTATTTGGTGTGGGACATTTCAATTAATATGGAACGACTTAAAAAATGACTTAGTAAAACAGGATATAGTATTTACTCCACAACTAAAAGTAGTAGAAGATTTAAACAAAGAAACATTTACAGCAGAAAATTTATCAGAAAGCGATTATTATAAAATATATGGAAAACCAACAATACAATTAAAAAATAAAATAGAAAAAGAAATAAAAGCAAAATTCGATGAAACAAGCGACATATTAAATGACTTCGAGTGGGAAGGAAATGATCCTAAAGATTATTTTTTATATGCAATGTTAAAGAAAGAATTTCAATTTGAAAAAGCATTTGAAGAATTACCAAAAGGAAAATTTGGAAACTATGAAAATATAAACTATTTTGGAATAAATAAACATAGTGAAAAAGACGAATTAAGAAATCAAATAGAAGTATTATATTATAATACAAAAGATGACTTTTCAATAAAACTAGAAACAAAAGAAAAAGAAGAGATAATACTTTGTAAAAAGCCAGAAGGAAAAACATTTAATGAAATTTATAAAAAAATTACAGAAAAATCTAATAAATATGAAGGAATAAAAAAAGTTCAAGAAGGAGAAATAGTACAAATACCGAATCTTAAAATAAATGAAAAAGCAGAATTTACAGAAATAAAAGACCAATCCTTCTTTTTCTCAAATGGAGAATCATATCAGATAGAAAAAGCAATGCAAACAATACAATTTGAACTAGACAGAACAGGAGGAAAAATAAAAAGTGAAGCAGGTATGATGGTAAAAAAAGAAGGAGCAAGAGAAATACACGAAATAAGAGAATTTTGTATAGATGATACATTTGCAATATTCTTAAAAGAAGAAGGAAAAAATATACCATATTTTGCAGGAAAGATAAGTGACATTACAAAATTTCAATGATATATAGGAGCTACACGTAGTAGCTCCTTAAATATTAAAAATACAAGAAAATTTGTTCAGTTCGCTTGTATTTTACAAAGAAATATTATATAGTAAAACATATAAAAAAGAAACGGAGGAAACCATGAAATTTGTACATATAGCAGACATACATTTTGATGCACCATTTATGACATTAGGAGTAAGAAATCTTTCAGAGCAAAGAAGACTAGAGCAAAGAAATGCATTTAAAAAAGTAATAGAATATATAAAAGAAAATAAAATACCATATTTATTTATATGTGGGGACTTGTACGAACATGAATATATAAAAAAATCAACAATAGAATATATAAATAAACTATTTGAAACCATATCAGAAACAAAAATATATATAGTTCCAGGAAACCATGATCCATATATAAAAAATTCATATTATGCAAAATACGAATGGGCTAGAAATGTAAAAATATTTAGAGAAGAAATAGAAAAAATAGAAGAAGAAAATATTTGCATATATGGGTATGGGTTTGAAGACTTTTATATGAAAAGACCAAAAGAAGAACAAACAATAATAGAAGATAAAAACAAAATAAATATACTACTAACACATGGAACATTAGATGGAAACAAAAATGAAGAAATGCTATATAATCCAATATCAAAAACAGAATTGAAATCAATAGGATTTGACTATGTTGGACTAGGACACATACACAAAATATCATATAATGAAGAAGCAAACCAGAATATAGTTTATCCAGGATCATTAATATCGTTTGGATTTGATGAACTTGGAGAACATCGGAATGATAGTGCGGAGAAATAGAAAAAGACACAAAACAAATAAAATTAGAATTTGTAGAAATAGACAATAAACAATTTGTAGAAAAAGAAATAAATATTAGTGAAATATCATCAAAAGAAGAATTAATAGAAAAAATAAATGAAGAAAAATACGATGAAAGTAAATATTATAAAATAATATTAGTAGGGAATAAAAAAATAGAAATAAATACAAACGAAATTCTAAACAATATAAATTATACAAATATAATAAAAATAAAAGATAAGACAAAATTAGAAATAGACTTAGAAAAAATATCAAAACAAAATAACTTAAAAGGAATTTTTGTAAAAGAATTACTAGAAAAAATGGAAGAAGAACCAGAGAATAAAGAGCTAATAGAAAAGGCTATGGAGGTAGGGTTATTAGCTTTTGAATAGTAAAGGAATAGGTATTAGTTATGCAAATAAAAGAACTTCAAATAAATAATTTTGGAAAATTAAAAAATAAAAAAATAGAATTAAAAAATGGTATAAATATAATATCAGGAAAAAACGAAAGCGGAAAATCTACACTTTTAAAATTCATAACAAGTATGTTATATGGAATAAGTAAAAACAAAAATGGGAAAAGAATATCAGACTACGAAAAATATACTCCATGGGAAGAACGGAGAATTTTCAGGAAAAATAATATATGAGTTAGATAACAAAGAAAAATATGAGGTATATAGAAACTTTACAAAAAAAAATCCACAAATAGTAGATGAAACAGGAAAAGATATTAGCAAAAACTATACAATAGATAAAACATATGGTAACAAATTTTTCTCAGAACAAACAAAAGTAGATGAAGAACTATTTGACACATCAATGGTAATAATGCAACAAGAAGTAACACTAGATAAAAACAAGCAAAATCAATTAATACAAAAAGCATCAAATATAATGTTAACAGGAGAAGATGATGTATCCTATAAAAAGATAATAGCAAAATTAAACAAAAAACAAATAGAAGAAATAGGAACAGAAAAAAGTCCCACAAAACCTTTATATATAACAAAACAAAAAATAGAAGAACTAACAAGAGAAAAACAAGAATTAGAAGAATTGCTAGAAACTCAATATGAAATAGAAGAAAAGAAAATAAAAATAGAAAAAGAAATGAAAGAAGCAGAAAAAGAATTAGAATTATTACAAGAAATACAAAAAAATAAAAATCTAGAAAAAATAGAAAAAGAAAAAATAGAAATAAATTTAAAATCAAAAAAAGAGACAGAAAAGAAAAGAGAAGAAGAAGAAACAAAATTAAAAAATATAAAATCAGAAAAAATAAATAAAAAAAGCCCTAAAATATTATATGTAATACTATTGCTATTAATTATTACTAGTATAATCTTATATATAATAGGACAGAAAAATATTTCATACATAGGGATAGGACTAGCTATTTTTAATGCAATAGCAATAATTCTAATACAAACAAAAGAAAATAATAAATATAATAAACAGAAAGAAAAAGAGCAATTAGAAAAAGACAATATAAAGAATAAAATAGAACTATTAGAAAATGAAATAAGAGAAAAAGAAAAAATAATACAAGAAAAACAAAGTGAATTAGAAATAAAAATTAACTTAAATAAAATGCAATTAAAGAATAAATATATAAACCTATACAATATAGAAAATATATTAGAAACAAACGTAGAAAGCGAAAATATATTAAATGAGCAAAAATACGTAAATGACTTAAAACTAGAACTAACAAAACTAGAAATGCAAAGAAAGGAAATGCTAGAAAAATTAGAAAAAACATCAGAAATAGAAGAAAAACTAGAAAATTTAAAAGAGAACTTACAAGAACTGATAAAATATAATGAAACAATAAACATAGCAAAAGAAGCATTAGAAAAAGCATATATAAAAATGAGAGAAAATGTAACACCGAGATTTTCAAACAATCTATCAAATGCAATTCAAAATATATCAAACGAAAAATACAAAACAGTAAAAGTAAACGAAGAAGACGGACTTATAATAGAAACAGAAAATGGAAACTATGTGCCAGCAGACTTGCTAAGTATAGGAACAATAGACGGACTATATTTGACACTTAGAATCTCAAGTATAAAAGAACTCACAAAAGAAAATATGCCAATAATCCTAGACGAGACATTTGCATACTTTGACAGCGAAAGACTAGAAAATGTATTAAAATTGTTAGACGAAGAATACAAAGAAAATCAAATATTGATATTAACATGTACAGAAAGAGAAAGAAAAGCATTAGAAAAATTAAATATAAGTTACAACAACATAGAGCTATAGATTGACAATTCAAGCAAAACAAGATATAATACCATAGTATAAAAACAGGAGGTATATATGTTTCAAAGATTAGAAGACGTAGAAAAAAGATATGAAGAATTAACAACAAAAATAAGTGATCCAGAAGAAATTGCAAAAACTTCTTCATGGCAAAAACTTATGAAAGAACATGCAGAACTAACACCAATAGTTGAGAAATATAGAGAATATAAAAAAGCTAGCAAAACAATAGAAGAAAATCAGGAACTATTAAAAGATCCAGAACTTAAAGAATTAGCAGAAATAGAAATAGAAGAAGCAAGAGAAAGTTTACCTAGAATAGAAGAAGAATTAAAAATATTATTAATACCAAAAGATCCAGATGACGATAAAAACATAATATGTGAAATAAGAGCAGGAGCAGGAGGAGAAGAAGCAGCACTATTTGCAGGAGAACTATTTAGAATGTACTCAATGTATTCAGAAAAGAAACATTGGAAGATAGACATATTAAACGAAAACGAAACAGAACTTGGTGGATATAAAGAAATAACATTTATGATTACAGGAAAAGGAGTATACAGTAGACTAAAATTTGAAAGCGGAGCACATAGGGTACAAAGAGTTCCAGACACAGAAAGCAGTGGAAGAATACACACATCAGCATCAACAGTTGCAATATTACCAGTAGTAGAAGATGTAGAAATAGAAATAAATCCAGCAGATATAAAAATGGAAGTATATAGAGCATCAGGAGCAGGAGGACAACACATAAATAAAACATCATCAGCAGTTAGACTAATACATGAACCAACAGGAATAGTTGCAGAATGCCAAACAGAAAGATCACAGCTTCAAAACAGAGAATATGCAATGAGACTTTTAAAATCAAGACTATATGAAATAGAAAAACAAAAACAAGACGAAGAACTTGCAAATGCAAGAAAAAGTCAAGTAGGTTCAGGAGATAGAAGCGAAAAGATTAGAACATATAACTTCCCACAAGGAAGAATAACAGACCATAGAATAGGACTAAGTATCTATCAAATGGAAAATTTCTTAAATGGTGACTTAGACGAGATGATAGATGCACTAATTACAGCAGACAGAGCAGAAAAGTTAAAAGGAGAATAAAGTTAATAAAAAATAAACGATATTGAAGAGAGTATTATTAAATTCATGTAGTTTTGCGTAGTATGGGAGCGAATATAGAAATTGTTAGAGCTTTGCTCTTTACAATTTCTAATGAGACGACCAACAAAAAACAAATGAATTAATAATACTCTCTTTATATTATTGCTTAATTATAAAAAATGATATAAAATAATCTTATTAAGGGGGACAAAATGAAAAAGATTAAATACATATTAACAATAATTATATTATGCATAGCACTTTTAGCTTTATTTAACACAAATTCATATGCAAGTTTCCAGAAACTTGATAGTATAACATATGATGTACAATTAAACGAAGACGGAAGTGCAGATGTAAAAGAAACATGGAATATAGAAGTAGAAGACACAAACACTCTATTTAAAACATTTGAACTAGACAATTCAAAATATGGAAATATTACAAATGTAACAGTAAAAGAAATATCAAAAAAAGGAAAGATAACAGACTTTATAAAATCAGACACCTATGCATACCATGTCAAAAAAGGATATTATCATGGATTAGCAACGAGCAGCAGAGAATTTGAAATAGCATGGGGAGTATCAATAGACAGTGAAGAGGATAAAATATATGAGATAAGTTACACGATAGAAGATGCAGTTAAAAACTATAATGATTGTTCAGAATTTTATTGGCAATTTATAGGAAAAACAAATGCAATTCCAGCAGATAAAGTCACAGGAACAATAAAATTACCAAAAGCAGTTCAAGATAATGATAATTTAAGAGTATGGGCACATGGACCACTAAATCGGAGAAATAGCTAAAGAAGATAATCAAACCGTATCATTCAAAGTAAACTATTTGCCAGATGAAACAATGGTAGAAGTAAGGATGGTGGCACTTGAGCCAATATTTACACAAAACACAAACACAGTAGATATAAACAAATTTGAAACAATAATTGCAGAAGAAACAAAATGGGCAGATGATGCAAATAAAGAAAGAGAAAGAATAAAGAAAAAACAAGAAGAACAAGAAGAATTATTTAAAAAGATAGTTATTTGTATGGCAGTAGTAGGACTAGGAATAGCCACATTTTTTATATCAAAAATAGTAAAATACATAAAAGAAATAAAAAAAACAAAAAAGATAATGCCAGAACAAGAATTAGAATACTTTAGAGAAATACCAGATGAAGAAGTAACAGCAGCAGAGGCAGCTTACCTTTACTATTTTGATAAAAAATCAGCATTTAAAAGCAATATATCAAAAATAGTATCAGCAACAATACTAAATCTAGGACTAAAAAAGGCGGTATCATTTGAAAAAGACCAAAAAGGAAATATAGATATAGTAATAAATAAAGAAATAGATATAACAAAGTTACAAGTAGAAGAAAAAAAGATATATTATTTATTAACAGAAGTAAAAAAATGGAAAAATAAAAAAAGCAAAACAGAAGAAGAAAATAACCAAGTATCAATGAAAGATATAGAAAAATATGCAAAGAACAATGATAAAACCTTCTTAAGTGACATAGATGGAATAGAAGGAACAGCACAATCAGCAAATAAAATGAAACAAAATTATAGTAGAGAACAAATAGAAATAGCAACAAAGTGGGAGAATAAAAGAACAGCATATTATGTAGTAGCATTTGTATGCATCTGTTTAGGAGTAATGGTAGCACCGCTATTTGCTATTATACCAAGTATAATATGTGGAATACTATGCCAGAAATTAGTTAATAAAACAAGAACACTTACGCAAAAAGGAGTAAATGAACAAGAAAAATGGAAAGCACTAAAAAGATATATGGAAAACTTTTCACTACTTAATGAAAGAGAAGTGCCAGAACTTGTATTATGGGAAAAATATCTAGTATATGCAACGGCATTTGGAATTGCAGACAAAGTATTAAGCCAATTAAAGATAAAATATCCAGAATTAATGGACGAAAACTACATGATGAGTAATGGATACATGTATATATATTTAATGAATAGATATAACTTTGAAAGAACACTAACATCAAGTATGCAAAAAGCATATAGTGCAGGATTAGCAGAAAAAGCATCAAGAGAAATGGCATCAAGTCACTCATCAAGCGGATTCCGGAGGTGGCGGTGGCTTTTCAGGCGGTGGAGGCTTCGGAGGAGGTCGGAGGCCGGAATGGGCGGAAGATAAAACATTAATAATATAAGTAAAAGCGGAGAGCAATGAAATTCATTGCTCTCCGCTTTTTGCTACATGAAGAAGTTTTAATTGCCAAATAGTACCTCAAAAAGCCGAGGTAGGATGGATGGATCTTTGTAGTAGATCTTATCCAAAAGATCTTCGTGATCAATTGCGGTGCCATCGGGCGAATAGAAATCGGGATACCAATTCGCACAGTTGTAACCTGCACTAATCCGAAGTGGTCTATACCGGATTCCTAAAATGGCTGACATCCTTTTCAGGATTTCATCGCTAGGTGCATGACTAAAATCGTCATACGCCAAAACCTCTTCAACAGGTACTTGGAGTTTTTCCGCAAGTTCCTGATAGGTCATGCCCTTGTCATCAAGGACTTGCCGTATCAATTCGGATAACCTTGGGAGATCCTCAGAACGCTTTGGGATAGAAAATTTTCCTTCCATGAAAAAACCTCCTTTAACAAATATATGGTTGTACCATCTGGCTAGGTTATTATAGCACAATGTATTTGTTATGTAAAGCAAAAATATCCAACATAAATCACAATATCTTGGCATAAGATTTTACAGAGGTATAAAAATGAATATATTACAAAACACTTTACTTGGGCTATTTTTTGGTACATTTGGAACAACGATTGGTGGAATAATAGGAATAAAATTCAATAATGCATCAAATAAATTACTAAGTTTCATACTATCATTTGCATCAGGACTGATGATGGCAATAGTATGTTTTGATTTAATACCAGAGGCTTTGCGGAATATCGGACTTCAGTAATGTCATAATAGGCATAATAGGCGGAATAATTGTAATGATAATATGTGACATGATAGTACAAAACAAAATAAATACAAAGAAAAACAAGTTAGGGAAAAATAGCCTATTGAAAACAGGAATAGCAGTAGCTGTTGGATTAGCACTGCATAACCTACCAGAAGGATTAAGTATACGGAGCAGGATTTGAAGCATCACTAAAACTTCGGTTACTCGCTTGCAATAGCAATTGCAATACACGATATACCAGAAGGAATATTCCAAAGTAGAACATACAAGGGATGCTTAGGATAATTTAAATTCATAGAAACTATAAAAGAGTTACTTAGATAGAGTAAAAAGATATATAAAAAAGCGGTCAAGAAATTAGCTAAAAGCTGAGATTCTTGACCGCACTATTAATCCTCAAGTATGAGAATTAATAAAACTCAGATAAAAAGTGAATTGTGATCAAAAATGTTCAAACGTGAAGGAATGGGGTCTCCTTTATACAGGTCGTAAGAATAGAGGCAATGTCCACATTCCAGACAGTAAGGAGGCAGAGCCCATTGTTCAGAAGGCAAAAAACTTTGCTCTTTGTCTTGTGATTTAAGCAGAGAACTTATTTTATGCCATGCCAAACTTGCTTTGGAATTTGTGATTGCTTCTATTGATATGCTCCTTAAATCTTTTGGTATAAAAAATGGTTCTTTTCGCAAAGAGCTTAAATCGCAGATAGAATATTCCCTCTGGCAATGACAACATTTATATGTGTGTACTAGATAGGAATATCCATGAAGTCCAAGCATAATTTTACTTCCAACAAATTCCAAAGAACATTCTGCTCCTTTTGGCATAAGATAATCAAAGTCTCGTCTTTTTTCATCGTCCCCAGCATTTTGAGAAAGAGCTAACCTAAGTATCTGAACAAGCCTATAGGAAACCGTTCGTTTAAGCAAATCGGGATTGAAGAATGTATTAACGAAATGAGCTTTACATTTAGGGGTGGGACAAACCTCGAGGGGCATTTCGCTTAATTCAAGAAATGAGAAATTTCCATTTTCGGAATTGTCTTCTTCCTCTAAAAATCGAATGCTTGTGACGTCCACAAAACTTATTTCTTTTCCGCATTTTGGACAGCAATAGGTATACTTTGTGTAATAGCAGTTTTTATCGTTAACGATAGTGGGTGTAGTATTGTGAAGGCCAATACAAAATGGTTCTTTAGAATCAAGCAACATAAGGTCTGAATGCTCTATAGGAAGAGGTTCCTTAGAATAAGAGTGACTAATATAGTAGTTATCAGAAACTACAGGAAGGGTTTCACGCATTTTGTAAGGCTTACTGTTCATTATAGCCTTAAGATACCGCTCTCTAGCTTCCTCTTCAAGTTCTGCTACCAGCAAAGGTCTTGAAGAAAAATACATAGACGAATATTGTCTTGGTGTAATTTGATGGACCATATAATTCCTCCTTAAGTTAATACTGTAAACTGAAGATTCTAGACAATTTTGTAGTTATCACTTCTTTCTAAATTAAATTTTCTTTTCTTAAATGAACTTATCTCATAATACTAAGTTTATAGAAAAGATTAAAAAACATTGTTATTAAGAATAACATAATATAATTATACAATAAATTTGAAAAAAAAGCAATTTCAAACAGTTAGAATGAAGAATTGAAAAACAATTAAGAAGTTAAACATTTATGATGCTAGCATGAAAGAAGGGAAAAAAGTTCCTCTTTTAGCTCTAGAAAGCTTTAGTTAACGTAGAAATAATATTACAAAAGTTTTGCTTTTTCAGACTTTGTTAGTCTGTTTTTATGATTAGTTTAATATATTGTATCAGGAGGAAAAGCATGGAAAATGATTTTAAGATAAATGTTTATTTTAGTGATGAAGGGGAAGAAATAGAAAATTTATTAGCTTTTTACTTGAAAAATTTATTAGATAACAAAATAGCATAATGCTTAAAATAATCATATTTGAATTCATAACTTGATTATATATTTTCTAAATCAATATGAATTTAAGTTATTTTTCAAGCATAGAAAGGAGGAGTAGGTGCTTGAAAGAATAGAGAAAAAAACATATAAAATAGCAATATATATAAGACTATCAAAAGAAGATGCAGACAGAGGTTTTGATGAAAGCGAGAGTATAAAAAACCAAAAAACATTACTTACAGAATATGTAGAAAATTTAGGAAAGGAATACATGCTTATAGATATATACATTGACCAAGGATATACAGGGACGAATTTCAAGAGACCAGCATTTCAAAAAATGGTACAAGATATAGAAAATCGGTAGAGTTAATATGGTAATAACAAAAGATTTATCTCGTTTGGGACGTGATTACATAGAAACAGGAGAATATATAGAAAAATGGTTTCCAGAGCAAAATGTAAGATATGTTTCAGTAACTGATGGAATAGATACATTTGCAAATAATAATGGAAACAATGACATAGCACCATTTAAATCAATACTAAATGATATGTACTCAAAAGACTTGTCAAAGAAAATAAAAACAGCACTTTCTACAATGCAAAAACAAGGGAAATGGGTAGGAGGAAAAACAGCATTGGGATATATAAGGGATCCAAATGATAAAAACCATTTAATTATATGTGAAGAAGAAACAGAAACTGTAAAAACTATATTTAATATGGTGGTAAATGGAAATGGGATAAACCAAATTAGAAACTATTTAAACAAAAACAAAATTCCAACAGCAAATCAGCTAAGATATAACAAGCCTTCCTTTTGGGAAAATAAGGCAATAAAAAACATATTAACAAACCAAGTATATATTGGCAATACAGTACAAAATAAACGAAGTAGAATAAGTTATAAAAATAGAAAACTAAGGGCAAATCCAAAAGAAGAATGGGTAATTGTGGAAAATACTCATGAACCAATAATAGATAAAGTTACCTTTGAAAAAGTACAAAAAATGAATATATCACAAAAATACCAAAGGAATGAAAAAAAGAATCATTACTTATTAGACGGACTACTTATCTGTTATGAATGTAAGCACAAAATTGGAGTAAAAAATGGAAGAAATAGGCATAGGTATATGGTATGTAATTATTATCGTAAAAATTCAAAAGTAGGGCTTTGCACCTCTCATGGATTTAGCTATGATGAATTAGAAGAAAAAATAGTAAAATACATAAAAGAGTTGTTTTCAAATATAGACAGAGAAAAATTAAAATTAGATATAGAGAATGACAAAGCAAAATATGATTACAATGAAATGCTAAAGAAACTAGAAATGGGAATAAAACTAACTCAAGATAACCTTGACAAAATGTACATAGACAAATTAAACAACAAAGTAAGTGAAACAATGTATGAGAGGATTTCACAAAAATTGATAAATGAGATTAAAGAAAAAGAAGAAGAATACATTAGAATAAAAGAATTAAACAAAGGAGGAAACAGAGAAGATGATAAGGAAATAGAAAAAACAGTAAAAGATTTTCTAAGTTTAGAAAATCCAACACCAGAGTTAATGAAAGTAATAATCAACGAAATAGAGGTACATCAAGATAAACAAATAGACATAAATTTTAACTTTAAAAAATTAAAAAAATTTTTGGACCAAAGCAGTCACTTTTAACATCTACCAGAAGGAATATCAATGGCAGTACCAATGAAAAATGGTGGAATAAGTTCAGGAAAAGTAATATTCTATGTAGTATTATCTGGAATAACAACAGGATTAGGTGCATTTTTAGGTAGTCTAATAGGAGGAATTTCATTAAATGTAATATCATTGTGTCTAGCATTTGCTGCAGGAGCAATGTTATATATAGTAACAGGAGAACTAATTCCAGAAGCAAATAATTTATACAAAGGAAGGATGTCAGCACTTGGAAATATATTAGGCTTCTTACTAGGAATAATTGCAGTCAGCATTTAAAAATACAAAATCAGTGTAACAATAATATTACACTGATTTATAATATTTTAGTGCTTATGCATTGGGATATAATCATCATCATGCTCATTAGCATTATCATAAGAGTGATCATTTGCTTCATCATTACCAATCTCATTTACTAATCTGGAAACAACTTCAGCTTTAATATTCTCTTTAATGCACACATTACTATTTTCACCATGTTCACGAACAACAGATAAATAAACTTGAAGAGCATTGTTTCTTACATAATTATTTGAAGGAAACTCATTAATAATTTCTTGAACATTCATAGTTACTAAATCAGGAGAAAGCATTTGGTTAATAGAAATAGGAGTAGAAGACTTAGTATCATAATGAGAATGACCAGTATTTCTATTTCCATCAGCCTCATCCAAAGATAGATTACTGCAACCAACTTCTTCATGGCTTCTAATCTCGTCCATGTTTTCAGGAATATTATCAATTCCATTTTTAGAGCTAAATTCTTCACGAACTTCATAAGTAGTATATCTAGTATGATCAGTTTCTAGTTTTTGAGTAAAAGCATCTCTGTTTGAAGTTCTATCAATTTGTCCATATCCAAGTTCGATATATCCCATTGAACCAATTCTAGCAGTCAAAATGCCATTTTTTACAATAGGAGAATTAATAGCATAAGAAGACTTAACACTTTGTTTTTCAACTTCAGAACCATCACGATTAGTTTCATAAACAGACTTATCAGACTCTTTACCACCAACCTGTTCAAGCATATCAGCAGGTTTTAGAGAGCCATCAGCATTTTGAATAATAAATGAAAACTTAGTAGTATTCTTGTTATCAGCAATGCTATTAGAATAAACAGCGATAAGCTTGCAACCTATAGGAACACCCAAAACGTCTCCTAAAGTATGTTTATCATCAATTTTGTTATCCAATTTAATCTCTTGCTTAGAAGAAATATTATTTAAAGCATTTTCATTAGATTTATCATGACCTTCCTTACTTTCATCAGGATTGTCATCATCTAAAGAAATTTGTGTTCCAGCTTTTTCTTGAACTTTTTTATCTAATTCAACTTCAGACATAGAAAGAATATCCTTTTTAGAAACGCCGATAGACTTCGCAACCTTCTCTAAATGTTTATCCATTTCATCAAGAGAAATACCTTGTACTTGAGTTAAATTTTCAAGTTGACCCAAAAAACTTAAATCAGAAGAAGCAAACTCTGCTCCTGGATAAATTTTTCCATCTTTATCACAACCAGCAATGAAATTTTTATCATTATCATAAAATTTCTTAACAACTGTACCATCAGGCATTTCATCAATAAGCATAAAAATATCTCTTGTTACTCCTACTTTACCAGAAGTTGTATTTTCATCAGAAGTTATACTACCAAGAAATTCAATATCTTTTGTAAAATCAGTTTTCTTCTCCTCAAGAATTTCTTGCATTATTTGATATAAATTTTTATCCATATAAAACCTCCCAATATGCAAAAGCTTATAAAAAGTGATTAAATAATAATTTATTATACCATGCTTAAAAAAATAAGTCAAAAAATTGTAAGTGTTCGCTAGAATTATAATTTAATATGTTATATAATTACAAAGCTGAAGGGAGATAACAAATGAATATATTAGAAATTATAGCCAAAAAAAGAGATAAGAAAATTCTAAATAAAGAAGAAATAGAATACTTTGTAGAAGGATATACAAAAGGAGAAATAACAGATTATCAAGCAGCAGCATTAGTAATGGCGATATATATAAATGGAATGGACTATGAAGAAACAAAAAACTTAACAATTGCAATGGCACATTCAGGAGAGATATTAGATTTAAAAGAAATATCAGACACAATAATAGATAAACACTCAAGTGGAGGAGTAGGAGACAAAATAACATTAATAGTAATGCCAATAATTGCATCACTTGGAATACCAGTTGCAAAAATGTCAGGAAGAGGACTTGGAATTACAGGAGGAACAATAGATAAATTACATTCAATACCAGGATATAATACAGATATATCATTAGATAAATTCAAAAATAATATAAAAGAAATAGGAATAAGTTTAATAGGACAAACAGAAAAATTAGCACCAGCAGATAAAAAACTATATGCACTAAGAGATACAATATCTTGCACTGAAAGCATACCGCTAATCGCATCAAGTATAATGAGTAAAAAAATCGCAGCAGGAGCAAATAAACTAGTACTAGAAGTAACTTGTCGGAAGCGGAGCCTTTATGAAAAATAGAGAGCAAGCAGAAGAATTAAGCAAAGTAATGAGCAAAATAGGAGAATTAGCAGGAATAGAAACTGTCTGTGTTATAACAAATATGGAACAACCAATAGGGAAAAATATAGGAAATTCATTAGAAGTAGCAGAAGCAGTAAAAGCATTAAAAGGAGAAATGGAAAAGGACGTAAAAGAAATAGTACTTTGCATAACCTCACAAATAATGAAACTCTCAGGAAAAGGAGAGAATATACAAGAAAACAAACAAAAAGTATTAGAAAACATAGAAAATGGAAAAGCATACGAAAAATTTGTACAATTAATAGAAAAACAAAGTGGTAGTATAGAATACTTAAACAATATAGAAAAAGCAAAATATATTGTTCCAATAGAAGCAAAACAAGATGGATTTGTAACAAAATTAGATGCAGAAAGTATTGGAAAAGCAGCACTAGAATTAGGAGCACGGAAGAAAGAGAAAAGAAGATACAATAGACTACACCTGTGGAATAGTGCTAGAAAAGAAAATAGGAGAAAAAGTGCAAAAAGGAGAAATATTAGCATATATACACTCAAACAAAGAAGAACTAATACAAAATGCCAAAGAAAAAGTAGAAAAAGCTTATGAAATAACAAAAGAAGAAGTAGAAGAATATAAAGATATATTAAATATAATTTAAAAGGAGTTTGAAAAATAATCAGCAAATTGTAATCATTAGAAAAAAATGCTTAGCACTATACTAATTATTTTCCAAACTAAAGAAAGGAAGAATATTAAAGATGAGAGTACGTGTTTTAAGATTTGATATTTGGCTAACATTGTTAATAAGCTTTGCAATAAGCTTTATACCAGCAAAAATATTAGAAAGTGTATTACCAAAACAATATGAAAGCTATTTAGAAGAACACACAGTTACAGCAGGAGAAATAGGAGGAGAAGCAGGGGAAGAAGTATTTAGAGCACAAAGTGTAGAAGATTTATTATCACATGATACATTTACAATAGTATCAAAAGGAATACAATATAGAAATCGTGGTGGAGGATACCATAATGGACTATATATGCATGCAGTTACACTCCCATCAGGAGAAATAGTAGCAGCACGTATCAATACAGATGCAGTACAAACTTCAGGAGATAGCATATATAGTGGAGATTCTACATTACCAGTAGGAAAGATAGTAAAAGAAGACTTAACACAAGACAGTAGCTTCTTAGGACAAATAGAATATAAAGAAGAACTAACACGCAAAGACTTCTATATAGACATGTTAGGAAATGCAGAAAGAATAAGTGAAGAAGATTATACAGAAGCACCAGTTACAATGGTACAATGCATAACAGTTATGATAGCATTTCCAATAATACATGCACTAGGAGCAAGAATTGGAATATTCCCATACATCTTTGGACCAATATTAAAGAAAAAAGAAAAGAAGGAACAAAAGGAAGAAGATAGCCCTATTTCAAATAAATAGGCAATTTAAAGGAGAAAAGAAATAATGGATATAATAGAAGGACTAAACGATAAACAAAAAGAAGCAGTACTTGCAACAGATGGCCCATGTCTTGTAATTGCAGGAGCAGGATCACGGAAAAACAAAAGTACTAACACATAAAATAGCATACATAATAGGAGAAAAAAATGTAAGACCTTGGAACATACTTGCAATAACATTTACAAATAAAGCAGCAAAAGAAATGAAAGAAAGAGTTGTAAACCTTCTAGGAGACATTGCAAATGATATGTGGATACGGAACATTCCACTCAATATGTGTAAGAATACTTAGAAAGTATATAGATAGAATAGGATTTACTTCATCATTTGTAATATTTGACACAACAGATCAAAAAAACATAGTAAAAGAATGTATGAAAGAATTAAAAATAGATGACAAAATGTTTACAGATAGAAGCATAATGTATGAAATCAGCAATGCAAAAAATGATATGTTAGAACCAGAAGAATATGCAAAAAGAACAAATAATGAAATAAGAAAAGAAGTAATTTCAGAAGTATATAGATTATATCAAAAAAAGCTAAAAGAAAATAATGCACTGGACTTTGACGATATAATAAACTACACAATAAAAATACTATTACAAGAACCAGAAGCATTAGAGTACTATTCAGAAAAGTTTCATTATGTATTAGTAGATGAATATCAAGATACAAACAAAGCACAATTCACATTAATAACACTTTTATCAGCAAGAAATGGAAATATCACAGTAGTTGGAGATAATGATCAAGGAATATACTCATTTAGAGGAGCAGATATAAAAAATATATTAAACTTTGAAAAAGACTTTCCAGGAACAAAAATAATAAAACTAGAACAAAACTATCGTTGTACAAAAAATATATTAGATGTTGCAAATGCAGTAATCAAAAACAATGAAGTAAAATATAAAAAAGAACTTTGGACAGAAAACGAAAAAGGAACACAAGTTACAGCACATCTTGCAAATAATGAATATGAAGAAGCAACATATGTTGTAGAACAAATAGAACATTTAAGAAGAGAAGAATACTATAAATATTCAGACTTTGCAATATTATATAGAATGAACACACAATCACGTAGCATAGAAGACATTTTAAGAAGAGAAAATATCCAATATAAAATCGTAGGAGGACTAAAATTCTACGAACGAAAAGAAATCAAAGACGTAATGGCATACCTTAGACTAATATACAATACAAAAGACAACTTAAGTCTAAGAAGAATAATAAATGAACCTAAAAGAGGAGTTGGAAAGACAAGCCTAGATCAAGTTGCAGAAATAGCAGACAAAGAAGGAAAATCAATGTATGAAATAATAAAAGATGCAGCTGCCTATGGACTAAATAGAGTATACACAAACACACGAGAATTTGTACAAATAATAGATGAATTAGTAAACAAAGCAGAAGGAATGACAGTATCAGAATTAACACAAAATGTATTAAAAAATACAGGATATATAAAAGCATTAGAAGCAGAAGACACTAAAGAAGCGGAGAATAGAATAGAAAACTTAGAAGAATTTTTGACAGTAACAATGGAATTTAACGAAGAAGCAGAAAACGATTTAGGAAGCTTCTTAGAAAATATATCACTAGCAAGTGATATAGATGAGCTAGAAGAACCACAAGAACAAGTAACATTAATGACATTACATAGTGCAAAAGGACTAGAATTTCCAGTAGTATTCTTAGTAGGAATGGAAGAAGGCATATTCCCAAGCAATAGAGCAATAGATGAAGTAAATGGAATAGAAGAAGAAAGAAGACTATGTTATGTTGGAATAACAAGAGCAAAAGAACATTTATATATGACATGTGCAAGGTCAAGGACACTATTTGGATCAACCTCATATAATGCAATATCAAGGTTCTTAAAAGAAGTACCAGAAGAAATGTTAAGTGAAGAAAGCTCACTTTCAGGAGAAAGTACAATAAAAGGAACTTTTGATAATGGAAACAAATATGAATGGAACTACGGAAATTCAGGAGTAAAAACCTACAATGTAGAGCCAAGTTATAGTACTCCAAAAGTTGCAGCAAGTGGATTTGCATTTAGAACACCAGAAAGCTTTTTAAACGGATTAAGTAAGAAAAAAGAAACAGTAGATATATCAGAATATAAAGAAGGAACTAGAGTATATCACAAAAAATTTGGAGAAGGAACAATCAATTATGTTGAAGAAGAAGGAGAAGACTACAAAGTAGATATAAACTTTGATAAAGTAGGTCATAAGAGGTTAATGGCTAAATTTGCAGGATTAGAAATAATTAGATAAATTTTCAAAATAAAGTATGTTAAAGCATGCTTTATTTTTGTATAAAATTTCCAAAATAGAGAATAATAAAAATAGTATATTTTAGAAAGGAATGATACAAATGACAGACTTAAACCAAGTAGAATTACAAAATTTAAGACATTTAATAGGTGGAGCAGAGACAAATTATCAAAAACTAAATACTTATTCAGAACAAGCAGTAGATCCACAAATAAAGCAAGTATTTGCAAAATCAGCACAGGATGCACTAAATACTAAACAGAAACTAATGACATTTCTAAATAACTAAAAGAAAGGAAGATTAAGAATATGGACGAAAAAACAATGATTAATGATGTGCTTGAAGGAGTAAAAACAGAACTTACGACATATAGCCAAGCAATATCAGAAGCAGAAAATATGCAACTTAGAAATACAATGCAACAACTTAGAAATTCAGAAGAGAGCTTTCAATATGAACTATTTAAAATAGCTCAAAACAAAGGATACTATAAACCAGCAGAAAAAGTAAATGAGCAACAGATAATAAAAGTAAAAAATGATTTACAATAGTATGAACTAAAAACTCTTATTTTGTCAAAAATGATAAAATAAGAGTTTTTTTAATATATTTGAAAAATAAATGAAAATTACCTAATTGTATGGTTCTATTTTATTTGTAAGTTCTAAAATATAATCAGTAGAGGTATTATAGAATATAGCAAGCTGTTTTATATATTCAGCAGGTATATCTCTTTTTCCTGTTTCATATAAGCTGTACTGTTGTCTAGTTATTCCAAGAACTTTTGCAATAGTAGCTTGCTTCTCATCAATATCTTCTCTTAAATCTTTTAATCTTTTTAAATACATAAAAGTTACCTCACAAGGATAAATTATAAAAATATAGCTTTAATTAAATTTTATCATGCATTCAAAAAAATGCCTTGACATGCATTCGAACGAATGCTATAATAAAAATACGCATTCAAATGAATGCAAGAATGTCGGTACTCTCTTCATGGTTGGAAATCAAGATAGTTTTGGTTTTGTTTGGTTTGGCTTTGACTATTTTGGTTTCTAACCATAAGGAGAGAAATAAAAATATAGTAAACAATAAATATAAATTAATGAAATAGCTCGGCTCACGTGATTTTCTCAAAGAAATTGTAATATTGAAAAAATGAGCCTCTTTCACTTTGTAAGATTTACTACGTAAATCTACGTGAACATCCCTCATTTTTTAATATAACAATTTCTAAATCGAAAACACTTGCAGTCGCTAATTTCATAAATTTAATATTTATTGTTTACATATATTTGAAAAAGTATTCTCTTGATAGTTTTTTAAAGGAAACCAAAACAAAGGAAAAACAAAAGGAGAAAAGTAAAATGAGAAACAGAGAAAAACCAACAGCCCAATTTGGGCTTATTAACTATACCCAAAAACAAGAAAAAGGAATAACCTTAATAGCTCTAATCATCATGGTACTGTTATTAATCATATTAGCAATGGTAAGTATAAAAGGGCTAACAGGAAACGAAAGTATAATAGCATCAAGTACAAAAATAGCAAATGAATATGTATTACAGCAAGCAAAAGAATATGTAGAACAGTTAGCAAGAAGTATAATATTAAAAGACTTGTTAAAAGGAGAAGAAACAACATTAAAAAGTTTAGCAACAGACATGGAGAAAGATGAAAATATAAAAACAGCAATACCAGATAATGAAACGGGAACAATAATGGTTATAACAAAGGATAATGTTATGGTAGAAATATATTATGATGAGAATACAGGAGAACTACATATATATCCAATAGGACAAGATGATAAGATATCAAAACCAAAAATAAGAGCAACATATAATAAAGAAAGAAGTGAAATAGAAGCAGTTGCTTCATGTGAAGATGGGATAGGAAGTATAGAATTAATATATAAAGGAAATATCAAAGGACAAGTAGAGGGAAAAGGAGCAAAGGAAGTAACAGAAAAGTTTAAAAACATAAAAGAAGTAGGTACATATATAGTAAAAGTCATATCAAGTAAAGGAAAAGTAGGGTATGCATATGTACAAGTAAATGACAAAGGAATAGGACTAAAAGTACCAACAATAGAAATAATATCAGGAATAGAAGGAGAAAATAATTGGTATAAAGGAGAAGTAGCAATAAGAATAAATGCTAATGAAACAGGAGGAGCAAAACTGAAATACAGGATAGTAGGACAGAGCAATATAGAAGGAAATAAAATAGAAGAAGAGAAAACAGCAGAAGGGCTAATACAAGAGATAATAATAAGAGAATTAGGATTAACAAGAATAGTAGCATGGGTAACAAATGAAGATGAAACAGAGAAAACAGAATATGCATATAAAAATATAAAGATAGACAATATAGCACCAAGTCTTGCAAATATAGAAGTGATAGAAGGAAGAGAAGGAAAGAAAGTAGAAGGAGAAATAGACAAAAGCTGGTATGTAACTGATGTAAAACTAAGAATAACAGCAGAAGATGAAAATAGTGGAGTAGCAGGGTATGAATATACAGTAAAAAATACATATACAAACAATATAGTAATAAATAAAGAAATACTAAAGGGAGAATCAAAAGAAATAAGTATAAAAGCAGATGGAATATATGAGATAAGAGTTACAACTATAGATAGAGCAGGGAATAGGTCAGAAGTAGTAACTACAAAAATATATAAGGATTGCACAGCACCAAATGAATTCATGCCAAGCATAGCAAAAGAAACAGCAAAAGGATTCACAATAATAGCATACACAGACGACAATTTATCAGGAATAGATAAATATAAATACTATGTAGATGATAAAGTAATATATGAAGGAAAAAACAGACAATGTCAATTTGAAGGAGAAGAAGACACTGCATATGGAATAAAAGTAGAAGCATATGACAAGGCAGGAAATATAAGAAACGGAATGGGAACAGCAGCAAATACTAAACCAGAAGATAGTACACCACCAATAGTAATAGTAACAAAAGGAAATGTAACAACAAACAGTATACAAGTATTTGTAACAGCAACAGACCAAGGAAGTGGGCTTGCAGCAGAACCAGAGTATACATACTATATCAAAAAATCGAGCGAAGAAGAATACAAAAAAGTAGCAGAAAATATAAAAGATACAACATACACATATACAGGATTAGAACAAGCAACAGAATATGATATAAAAGTAGAAGTAACAGATGGAGCAGGAAATGTAGGCTCAGGAGCAATAAGAATAATAACGACAGAAAGAGTACCAGATGGAAATGAAACAGGAATACTAGAAATAACAGAAGAAATATGGGAAAACTACAAAGCAAAGGTGACAGTATCAACAACACAAACAAAATATGAATTACAATATAAAGTAGTAAAAAGTGGACAAGAAGAGAACAACACAAACTGGGAAACAGTGTCAAATAAAGGAAGAACAGTAGAAATAGGAAACTTAGAACATAAAGACAAAATATATGCAAGGCTATATGATGGAGTAAATGGAGGAATAGCAAAAACAAAAGAAATAATAGACGAAACAAAACCAATAGTAACAATAATAACAAAGACAGAAGAGATAAGAAATAGTATAACTTTCAAAGCAACAGATACAAAATCAGGAATAGTAAGCTATAAAGTAACAAAAGAAACAGAAGAACCAAAGACAGGTTGGGTAGAAGTAGAACAGACCCTAAACCTAGCAGAAACAACAGTATCAAACCTAGACTATAATACAAATTACTATGTATGGGTAAAAGACAAAGCAGGAAATGCATCAAAAGGAACAATAAAAACAATAGGAGAATTTACAGTAACATATAATTACTCAGCAAATGGAGGAACAACTAGTACAGCTACTACAAAAAGTGTAGTAGTAGAACAGCCAGTAGATTTAAGCATAAAAGCAACAAAAACAGGTTGGACATTTGTGGGATGGAATACAGACCAGAATGCAACAACTGGTCTAACCTCCTTAGTAATGCCAGCAAATGACATAACACTATATGCAATATATAGTAAAACACTTACAGTAACATATCATACATACAATAACCAAACAACAACATCAACAGTAGAATTAAAAAATAAAGAAACATCAAAAGCAGTAACATTACCAAGTATAGCAAGTGTAACAAACGGTGGTGTAACATATACTCCAAGAGGATGGGGTACAGGAACAACAGCAAATGGGGCTGTAACAGCAGTAGGAACCAAAATAAATGTAACAACAAACTTAAACTATTATGCAAGTTATCAATCAACAGTGAGTGCAACATTTTACTATAACAATAATAAGACAAGTGGAGGGTTGACTATTACAACAGCAACAGCCTCAGGAATAAGATATATGAACTATACAGGAACAAAAATAGAAAGCAATTTAAGTATACCAACAGTAGTAACAAGTAGTGTAGGGAAGTATAACTCAGCATATAAAGGAGTAGCAAATGCAATAAACACAATGACAATAACAACGCCAACAACTGCAAATACAACTTACTATACAACATATAGCACACAAGTTAGAATATATTATCAAACAAGTGAAGCAGTAGCAACAAATATGACAAGATATAGAAATGAATATTTTACAAGTGCAACAGCAATAACGACCAAACTGGGTACAAGTAATACAGCGACAACAGATTTTGCATTTAGTTCAAGTGTAAGTGGATATAGTTTATATGGATTTGCAACAGCAGTAAATACAACAACAAGAAACTATCAAACAGTAGCAAACTTAAGAGATTCAAATACAACAACAGCATATGCAATACTATATAAATCAGAATCAGTAACAGCAACGTTTTATTATAACAATAATAAAACAAGTGGAGATTTTACATCAGCAAATACTACTGCATCAGCAACAAGAATAAAATACTTAAAAAGTGTAAGTAATACCACAGCAGGTACAACAATTATACAAGGAACAATGACAGTGCCAACAGTTGTATCAAGCAGTGTAGGAAAATATAATTCTGCATATAGAGGAGTTGCTTCATCTTTAGGAACTATGGTAACTGCTTCAGTGTCTACTAACTATACCACATATTACACAGTATATAGCTCAACAGTAAATATATATTATCCACAATCAACAGAAACAGTTAAAAGTAGGACATTGTGCAGAAATGAATGGTTTGCAAGTACTGGAGCTATGTCTACTGTACTTGGTACTAATAATACTGCACTCTATACTACCACAAACATACATGCAGGTTTTATACCAGATGGATTTTCAGTAGATTGCTATAATTTAGTTCCCGATAGATATAACTCGGATGGACTGTCAGAGGCTGGACTTGTTCAACGTCAAGATAGAAATTTCTATGCTGTAGTTCTAACAGGGCCTTGCGGCGGGAGATACCTTCGCAAAAACGAAACTCGTTCCGAATATCTACCTACACACTGTGGCCGCTGTGATTATTACATGTTCAATGAAAAGGATCCACAGTTTGCTTATTTAGAATGTGAAACTTGTGGTGATTGGGAAAAGAAAGTGAGTTGTTGTCGAAGTTGCTACCAGGAAGTACTAGATATCTTGGAGAGGGAGTCGCAAACTAAGACATGTACAAAACAACTGATACTAAAGTGTAAATACTAATTTTTACTATTGCGAGAATTATTTAATTGGTATATCACAAGTGGTGGTGCACTTGTTGTATATAAATGTACGTTAAATGTATTTAATGTGCGAAACGGCTTTGAGAACATTGAAAACAAAATAACAAAACGAGAAAGAAGGATTTTAATGAGTAATCTGGTAATTACATTCATGCTTATGTGCATGCTTATTAACCCTGCGGACCTTGGACCTATCAACCAGGAAGATTTAAACCTTCCCCAAGACACCAAGACTGAGATGGCAGAAAAATCTGTCATCTCAAGTCGGGATCGTGATGGTGATGATGACAATGATGACAACGATTTTGTCGAAGAATCAATTCTTTCCGAAGATTGGTTCTTCGACCCTGACGATCCTGAAACATGGAAAAATGTTCCTCTTCAATCTGCATATCTTATTCCAGGAACACCTTCTATTATGAGGCAGGAAATACTGGAGGATGGACGCGTACGTTATTATGTGACGAAGGGCGAAGAAGTTGTCAGTGAGGTGATTTGTGGAACACCGTATCCCGAACCTAATGTAACTGAGGGAGAGCAGGAAAGGAAAGACAATGAGGAAACTGCAGAAGGAGAGGTGCCTAATACAGAAGCAAACGTTGAACCGCAGGTTCTAGAAGCTTCTGCTAAATAACTTAGGTTATGAGGCAAAAGTAAAACACATTAGTTATGAAATAGAGTTCTACACCAAGCTCTATCAAAAAGTCCAAAGTAATCTATAGAAAATGGACATAATAGGTTAAAGAAATTGAAGCTTCTTTTTACATAACAAAGCCGTAATAGCTCTGGAAGAATTGTTTTATTCTTCTAGAGCTTTTTAACTTTAGGAGAACCCCCAGCTATGCTGTGGAAACCAGAAAGCTTTTAGTAACCGATAAATGAAATAGCGTATTGAAAAAGGTCTTGAACAAGTCTAAAATAAAGTAAAAGACTTGAATAGGGATTTTTAATGTATGGATAAAGGAGAAAAAATGTTAAACAAAATAAAAGAAGAAGAAAAAGCAAAGTATTGTGTAGAATTTAAAAAGTGTACTTTGCCCATAACAGATTACGCAGATAAAATGAACATCAAAGTAGAAGATTTAAAAAAGTGGTTAAAAGAAAGAATATAAAGAGACGCCCAAATATGAAAAAATAAATGTAGCAGAATTAATATCAACTAAAGAAGAAAAAATAGATACAAAAGCAAGAAGTGTAAAGATGGAAATAGATACAATAAGAATAGAATTTAAACACATTACTAAAAGATACAAAAGACATATTATAGTATATGGAGCAACAGACTTTAGAAAACAAATATATGAGTTAAATAATCTGGGGAGAAAATAAAAAAGATTTTAAGAATGTAAACTTACATAAATCCGCCAAAATCTTGACAATTACGTACTCCTGTTATACAATATATGTTGAAATAAAAGGAGGACTTATGCCAAATAATACAAAAAAGGCTTTTGATACAATACTAACAAAAACAAAAATATATTTAGTAGTAATAGCAGTAGCTTTAATTATTCTATGTGTACAAAATATAAGCTATATAATCCCATCAGTATTTGTTTATGGGCTTTTACTTATATACACATTTTGGACAGATAATAAAAATAAAAATGAGTTAGATAAACATATACAAGAGCTAACATTTAATGTAGACACAATAGCAAAAAACACATTAATAAATTCACCATTCCCATTAGTTATAGTAGGACAAGATGGAAATATTACATGGAAAAGTGTTAGCTACATAAATGAATTTGGAAATACAGATATAAATACTACAATATCAGAGATTGTAAATGGATTAACACAAGAAACAGAAGGTGAAGAAAGCAAAAAAGAAGATATTATATATAAACAAATAAAATTAGATAAAAAAGATTATAAATTAATAATAGAAACAATAAAAACAAGAGCAAGAGATAGAAGAAAGAAATTTGATAATATGTATGTAATATATATTATTGATAATACAGAAGTACTAAAATCATTAAAAAAATTCGAAGATGCAAAAACATGTGTAGGGATGATAATGATAGACAGTTATGATGAGCTTATACAAAGTATGCAACAAGAAGAAAGAACACTAGTATTAACAGAAATAGAAAAAAAGATATATGACTGGGTTGGGAAATTTGATGGAATAGCACTAAAAACAGAAAGAGATAGATTTGTATTTATCTTTGAAGCTAAATACTTAGAAACAATAATAGAAAATAAGTTTGAAATATTAGGAATGGCAAAAGATACAGAAACAGAAGGAGTAATACCTACAACACTAAGTATAGCAATTGTTGCAGAAGATGGAGCAAACTATGAAAAATATAAAGATACAAACTCAGCAATGGATTTAGTATTAGGAAGAGGCGGAGACCAAGCAGTTGTTAAAAGAAATAGCAAATATGAATTCTTTGGAGGAAAAACACAAGAAATAGAAAAAAGAACAAAAGTAAAAGCAAGAACAGTAACAACAGCATTAGAACAACTAATTGAAGAAGCGACAAATATAATGATTATGGGACATTCAAATGGAGATATAGATTCAATGGGATCAAGTCTTGGAATATATAGAATAGCGAAAGCATTAGGAAAGACAGCAAAAATAGTAAATAACACATATGGATTAACACTAAAAGACTTTATAGAAGCAGTAGAACAAGAAAAAGAATATGAAGGAGTAATAATAGATAAAGCACAAGCATTAGCAGAAGTAACAAATGAAACATTGCTTGTTATAGTAGATACACATAAAAAATCTTATGTAGAAGTACCAGAATTACTTACAAAAACAAATAAAATAGTAGTAATAGACCATCATAGAAGAGGACCAGACTATATAGAAGATGCAACACTTATGTTCCATGAAGTATATGCATCATCAGCAGCAGAACTTGTAACAGAATTATTACAATATACAAAAAATGAAGCAACACTTACAACCTTTGAAGCAGAAAGCTTATATGCTGGAATAATGGTGGATACAAAGAATTTTACATTTAAAACAGGAGTAAGAACCTTTGAAGCAGCTGCATATTTAAGGAAAAACAATATAGATATTATAAAAGTAAAAAAATGGTTCCAGAGTGACTTAGAAAGCTATAATGTAATATCAGAAATAGTAAAGAATACAGAAATAATAAGAGAAACGATAGGAATAGCAGAATATAATAAACAAGATGAAAACGCAAATTTAATATGTGCAAAAGCAGCAGATGAGTTATTAACAATAAGTGATATAACAGCCTCATTTGTACTTGGAAAAGTAGAAAATACTGTATATATTAGTGGACGTTCAATAGGAGATATAAATGTACAATTAATACTAGAAAAACTTCGGAGGAGGAGGACATAGTACAGTATCAGGAGCACAATTAAAAGATATAGAAATAGACGAGGCAAGAGAAAAGCTGAAGGAAGCGATTAATGAATATTTTCAACAAAACATAGAATAATTTCCAAAATAAACTTCGTCCTACTTCGTTATTTCAAATACAAAAAATGCTCAACGTGCACAAGCACGCCTCCGCTTTTTTGATTTGAAATGCCTAGTATTACTCGTTTCTTTTGAAAATTAAAAACGATATGATAGGAAAGGAAAAATGTAAAATGAAAGTTATATTGCAAACAGATGTTAAAGGTATGGGAAAAAGAGGAGAAATAGTAAATGCAAGTGATGGACATGCGAGAAACTATTTATTCCCAAGAAAATTAGCAATACCAGCAGATAAGCAAAACCTAAATGAATGGGCAGCAAAAAAATCTTCAGAAGCACACAAAAAGGAATTAGAAAAACAAGATGCAATTAGAGTAAAAGAAAAGCTAGAAAAACAAGTTCTAACATTAAAAGTAAAAGCAGGAGAAAATGGAAAGACATTTGGAAGTATTACTTCTAAAGAAATTTCAGAAAATATAGAAAAAGAATTTAAAGAAAAAGTAGACAAAAAGAAAATAAATATGCAAGATCCAATAAGAGCAATTGGAACATATGTAGTAGACTTAAAACTATTTGAAGGAGTTGTATGCAAACTAACAATTTCAGTTGTCGGAGAATGAGGTTTATAAGAATTCCCCCTAAGCATTGGAGAATAAGTTCCAAAAATTTTAAATTAAAATATGAAGATAGTATAAATATGTTTTTTCGATAGACGTTGGGGGACCTCTTTAGAAAATGTTTGAACGAAGTGAAATACATTTTCTTAAGTGGGGACGCAAGAAAAAATATATTTATACTATCTTCACTAATATACAAAGAAAGGAATTCTAAAAATGGATATAGGAAAAATCCCACCAAATGACATAGAAGCAGAACAAGCAGTTTTGGGCTGTATGTTACTTGATGGAGAAGCAGTAGCAATGGCATTAGAAGTATTAAAACCAGAAGACTTTTATAGAGAAGAAAATAAATTAATCTTTGGTGCAATGTTAAATTTATATAGCCGTTCAGAGCCAATAGATATAATAACAGTAAAAGAAGAACTTGTATCACTTGGAAAATTCGAAGTATGTGGTGGGTTAGAATATATAGCAGATTTATCAGAAAAAGTACCAACAACAGCAAATGCAGACAAATACATAAAAATAGTAGAAGAAAAATCTATTCTTAGAAATCTTATAAAAACTTCCAATGAATTAGTAGAATTAGGATATGATCAAACACTAGAAGTAGATGAAATAATAGAAAAAGCAGAAAAAAGTGTATTTAATTTAATGAAAAATAGAAATCAAAAAGGATATACACCAATAAAAGAAATATTAGTAGAAACATTTGCAAACTTAGAAAAATTATATAATCAAAAGGAGCATATAACAGGACTTCCGACGGGGTTTGCAGACTTAGACTATAAAACAGCAGGTTTGCATGGATCAGAACTAATCTTGGTTGCAGCAAGACCTGCTATGGGAAAAACAGCATTTGCTTTAAATATAGCAACAAATGCAGCAGTAAAAGCAAAAACACCAGTTGCAATATTTAGTTTGGAAATGTCAAAAGAGCAACTAGTATCAAGAATATTATCAAGTGAAGCAATGATAGATAGTAATAAGATAAAGACAGGAAAGATGGAAGAAGAAGACTGGGTAAAACTTGCAGAAGGTTTACAACCATTGTCAGAATCAGAAATATATATAGATGATACACCAGGAATATCAATAACAGAAATAAGAGCAAAATGCAGAAAACTTAAACTAGAGAAAGATATAGGACTAGTTGTAATAGACTATTTGCAACTAATATCAGGATCAGGAAGCAAAAAAAATGGAAGCCGTGAACAAGAAATATCAGAAATAAGCCGTTCATTAAAAATACTTGCAAAAGAACTAGATGTACCAGTAATAGCATTATCACAGCTATCACGTGCACCAGAACAGAGAAAAGACGACCATAGACCAATGTTATCAGACTTACGTGAATCAGGAGCAATAGAGCAAGATGCAGATATAGTAATGTTTCTATATAGAGACGATTATTACAATCCAGAAAGTGAACAAAAAAATATAGCAGAAGTAATACTTGCAAAACACAGAGGAGGATCAACAGGAACAGTAGAATTACTATGGCTTGGAAGTTATACAAAATTCGTAAACATAGAAAGGTATATGGACTAATACCTAATTTGTGAATAGGGTTTATATATTCTTTTCCGATAGACGTTGTCTTTTTATAGGAAGATAGTAATATTTTATTTTTTCAAAGTGACACGTAGTATGGGAGCGAATTTGAAGCTATTATAGCTTTAGCTATTAAAGCTTCAATGAGACGACCAACAAGGAACAAGAAAAAATAAAATATTACTATCTTCCTATAAAACAATGAATGATTAATTATAAAAAGAGGTAAAAATGTTAAAAGAAAAAGTACTAGAAACAATAAAAAAATATGATTTAATAAAAAATGGAGAAAAGATAGTAGTCGGAGTTTCTGGAGGCCCCGACTCTATTTGTCTTATAAATATATTAAACAAAATAAAACAAGAAGAAATACAATTTGATCTAGTTGTATGTCATATAAATCATTTAATAAGAGAAGAAGCAGGAGAAGATGAAAAATTTGTACAAAAATACTGCGAAGAAAAACAAATACCATTCTTTGCAAAGCATATAGAAGTAGAAAAAATAGCAAAAGAAAAAAAGATAGGAACAGAAGAAGCAGGAAGAGAAGAAAGATATAAATTTTTTAAGGAAATATTAGAAAAGACAAAAGCACAAAAAATAGCAACAGCACATACAAAAAATGACAACAGCGAAACAGTACTAATGAATATAATTAGGGGAAGCGGAACTACAGGACTAAAAGGAATAATGCCAATTAGAGATGAAATATATATAAAGCCACTTATAGAATGTACAAGAGAAGAAATAGAAAGATATTGTGAAAAAGAAAAATTAAACCCAAGATATGATAAGACGAACAATGAAAACATATATACAAGAAACAAAATAAGAAATATATTAATACCACTAATAAAGAAAGAATTTAACCCAAACATAATAGAAACATTAGATAGATTATCAGATTTGGCAAAAAAAGAAAATGAATATCTTGAAGAAATGACAATAAAAATGTATCAAGAAAACTTAATAAAAGAAGAAAAAGAAGAAATAATATTAAAGTTAAAAGGATTTAATGAACAAAATGAAATTATAAAAGGAAAAATAATATTATATACAATAAAAAAATTATTAGGTGCAAATAGTGGAATTTCAAAGGTTCATATAGATGACATAATAAAATTATGCAAAAATAATATAGGGAATAAGCACTTAACACCGAATAAAAGCATAAAAATACTAGTAAATAAGGGAAAAATGTATTTTTTTGTAACACAAAATTCATAATCGAATTAAAACAGCTAATCCGTAAGAAAACTTAGATACAAGCACACTTTAGACTGAAAAAACTTTAGACAAAACTCTTGAAATAGTAAAATATATATGATAGTATTCAGAATAATAAATCATATGAACGAGAAAGGAAGAGGAATAATTTGAAAAGTAGTATAAAAACAATGGCCATGTGGCTGATAATAATAGTAATTGCAGTAGTGCTAATTACATCAATATTAGATAATGCTGACACAAAAATTACTTACTCTGAACTAATTGAAAAAATAGAAACATCAGAAGTTACAGAAATAGAAATGGCATATGATGGAAAAACTGCCAATGTAACATTAAAAAATGATAATGTAAAGAAAGAAGTTAATATACCAAACACAGAAAGCTTTATGGATTATATTACAGATTATTTAAAATCTGGAACAATAAATTTTAAAGGAAATACACAATCAATATTGATAACAATACTTCAACTATTATCACCATTTGGATTATTAATAATAGCTCTAGTGTTCTGGTTCCTAACAATGAACTCTAGTTCACAAGGAAACAACAAAACAATGAGCTTTGGAAAAAGTAAAGCAAGAATGATGACTGCAGCAGATAAAAATAAAATAACATTTGTAGATGTAGCAGGAGTTGATGAAGAAAAAGAAGAACTACAAGAAATAGTAGAATTCTTAAAAAGTCCAAAGAAATTTACAGACATGGGAGCAAGAATACCAAAAGGAGTATTACTTGTTGGAGCACCAGGAACAGGAAAAACATTACTAGCAAAAGCTGTTGCAGGAGAAGCAGGAGTACCATTCTTTATAATAAGTGGATCAGACTTCGTAGAAATGTTTGTAGGTGTTGGAGCATCAAGAGTAAGAGACTTATTTGACCAAGCAAAGAAAAATGCACCATGTATAATATTTATAGATGAAATAGATGCAGTAGGAAGACAACGTGGAGCAGGACTTGGAGGAGGACATGATGAAAGAGAACAAACACTAAACCAATTACTAGTTGAAATGGATGGATTCTCAGCAAATGAAGGAGTAATAGTGTTAGCTGCAACAAACAGACCAGACATATTAGATAAAGCATTACTAAGACCAGGAAGATTTGACAGACAAATAGTAGTATCATCACCAGATGTAGGAGCAAGAGAACAAATATTAGAAGTACATGCAAGAAAGAAAAAACTAGGAGAAGATATAGACTTAAAAACAATAGCAAAAAATACATCAGGATTTTCAGGAGCAGACCTAGAAAATGTACTAAATGAAGCGGCACTACTTGCAGCAAGAAGAAACTTAAAAGAAATAGGAATGGCAGAAATAGAAGACGCAATGGTAAAAGTAACAATGGGACCAGAAAAGAAAACAAGAGTAAGAAGTGAAAAAGAAAAGAAACTAGTTGCATACCATGAAGCAGGGCATGCAGTAGTAAGCAAGTTTTTACCAACACAAGATGATGTACACCAAATATCAATAGTACCAAGAGGTATGGCAGGTGGATACACAATGTATAGACCAAGCGAAGATAAATCATTTATGTCTAAATCAGAAATGGAAGAAATGATAGTATCACTATTAGGAGGAAGAGTAGCAGAAAGTCTAATACTAAATGACATATCAACAGGAGCAAGCAATGACATAGAAAGAGCATCAAAAATAGCAAGGGATATGGTATCAAAATATGGAATGAGTGATACAGTTGGAGCAATAATGTTTGGTGCAGGACAAGAAGAAGTATTCTTAGGAAGAGACTTAACACAATCTAAAAACTATTCAGAACAAACAGCAGCAGTTATTGACACAGAAACAAAGAGCATAATAGATAAGGCATACAAAAGAGCAGAAGATATACTAAAAGAACATATAGACAAATTACATGTAGTAGCAGGAATACTACTAGAAAAAGAAAAAGTAGATGGAGAAGAATTTGCAAAAGTATTTGAAAACTAAATGAAGTAAATATATTAAGAAACAAAACAAGCAATTAATTTAGAGGTAAATCTAAATAATTGCTTGTTTTTATGAAAAGAATAAAAAGTGTAAAGAACTACAAAAGACAATAACAAATTTTTAAAAAAATTATTCAATTAATATTTACTTTTAAAAAATTTATGTTATAATTTAAATATAATAAAAGGACTTTATTTTTTTTAATCTTATTGTTACCACAAACCTAACAAAACAGATTTAGTGTAATTAAGTTGTATAATATTTGTCTGTGTCTTCGAATAATTGCTCATAAGTAATACATAGGGCTTTACATATAGCTTTAAGTTCAAAATCTTTTACTAAACGTTCATTACGCTCTATGTCAAAAATGTCAGTATGATATAAAGTTATTCCATACAAAGATAGTTTATCACTTAATTGTCTAAGAGATAAGTCGCTTTGTAACCTATATTTCTGGATATTTGTACCTATTATATTAGATTTACCATTTAATTTTTTACTTTTCATATATTATATAACCTTTCAAATTTATCAAATATTCATTTATATTTTACAATTTTTTTTTACTATGTGTGTTAGTACAAATCTAACAATAGCATAAATATAGTATGTTTCTCTTTATGGTTGGAAACTAGAGTAGTTTTGGTTTTGTTTGGTTTTGGCTTTGACTATTTTAGTTTCTAACCATAAGGGGAGAAATAAAAACCATTGGATACTTAGTATCCTACGATTTCAAAAAAGTATTCTCTTGAGATAATATTCAGGGTGGAGCA